>CAYHPT010000025.1:0-9063 GCA_964358435.1 uncultured bacterium
CGCCAGCTTGTACTTGGCGTGAAGGAAGAGCTGGACCACCGAGATGAACCCCTGCAGGTACTGCTGCTGGTCGACGGTGGCCTCCACGAGTCCCTCCTTGATCGCCTGGATCGTCGTCGCGTCCATGTCAAAGGAAGCCATGACGATCTTCCCCGCCAGCTTGTCCTCGCGGATCATCTTGATCGCGGGGATGGCCCCCAGCGGTCCCAAAGTGAACAGGGCCTTGGTGTCCGGGTTCGCCTTCAGGAAGGCCCGCATCGTCGACAGCGACTTGGTCGGGTCCTGGGTGGTGTCCAGCGTCTCCACCTTGGCCTGCCGCTCCGCCGTCAGCACCTCCCGAATGCCCCGGGCGCGCGCCTCCAGGCCGACGTGACCGGGCTCGTGCATCGCGATCAGGACCCTCGCCCCCTGCGGAATTTTGGACAGGAGGAACCGGGCGACGTTCTTGCCGGCCTCGTATTCGTCCATGCCGATATAGGCCATGTAGGGAATCGGCTCGCCTTTGTAGTCGGCGGGCTCTTTCACGTTGATGGCCACCACCGGGATGCCCTTACTGCGGGCGTCCCGGATGACCTGGCCGATCGCCGGCGGATCGCTTACCGAGATGGCGATGCCGGCGGCCCGAGCGTTGATCGCCGCACGGGCCATGTTGACCTGGGCCGGGATGTCCCGCGACGCCGGCCCTTGGAAGATTGCCTTCACCCCCAGCACCTTGCCTGCGTCGTTCACGCCCTTGTTGACGACCGCCCAGAAGGGGTCGCCGGGGCCGGTGTGCGCGATGACGAAGAATGACAGTTGCTGGGGTGCCGCTGGCAGCCGAGCCGTGTAGCTGAGGGTGCCTACCAGGGCGACGGTCAGTAGCGCGACCAGGATCCCTCTCTTCATACGTCTCCCTCCTCGCGTCCTGGGTCTCTTGCGCCACGCCGAGCGCAGGTGCCTCTCTCGACCTGCTCACCTCCTCCCCCCTCGGGGCTACGAGCGAATCATGATCTTGCCGTCCTCGCGCCGCATCGCCTTCTGCAGGGCCTCCACTCCCTGCGCCAGGGAGAAGCGGCTGGTGATGATCGGCGTCAGGTCGACGCGCCGCGCCGCCATCAGCCGGATGACGTTGGGGAAGTTGCCGTACCCGGAGTGCCCCTGCGAACCGAAGATCTGGGCGGCGTGGGTCTGGAAGTGCTCGAGGTAGATGGGCGCGCGCTCCGCCGCCCGGCCGATGATCACGATCTTGCCGCCGATGGCGAGCGACTCCTCCATCTCCGGGACCGTGCGGCTCATCGCGCCGGCCGCCTCGACCTGCATAATGGCCCCCTCGCCGTGCGTCAGCTCCCGGATCACGTCGCGGGCTCGGGACCCCTGTTTCTGCAGGGCGACCGGGTCGAAGACCTCGTCCGCCCCGACCTTCTTCGCCAGCTCTCGGCGCAGCGGCGAAACCTCGAAGGCGATGATCCGTCCGGCGCCGGCGGCGCGGGCAAACGCGATCGCGGCAAAGCCGATCGGCCCGGTGCCGAAGACCGCGACGTACCCGCCCGGCTTGAACCCGCCGGCGCGGGTGAACATTCCATTGTAGGCGACGGTGGTCGGCTCGGTGAGCGCCCCGGCCTCATAGGCCTTGTCGACATTGCCGAAGACCTCGGCCAGTTCGTTGATCTTCCAGCAGTACTTGGCCCCGACGGTGATGTACTCTGCCTGCGCCCCGTGGATGGTGAAGCCGATCTCCTCCAGCCGCTCGCACTGGTTGGGGTAGGAGTTGCGGCAGGGGATGCACTCGCCGCACCAGATCATCTCCTCGCAGGTGACCATGTCGCCGATCTTCAGGTCCCGGACCTCGCGGCCGACCTCCACGATCTCGCCGGAGAACTCGTGGCCGATGACCACGGGGAAGCGCGTCAGACCGGGGTAGAGCATGTACCCCTGCGTGTCGGTCTCCACAAAGTGCACGTCCGAGCCGCAGACGCCGCAGGCGCGAGGCCGGAGGAGGACGTCCTTGGCACCGAGTGCAGGCTGAGGCAGGTCCTCCAGCGCCAGCCGCGGGCGGTGCCAGACGCTGCTGCCGGTGATCGCCTTGCGGGTCTCTATCTCCCAGGCGGTAGGGGCGTAGCCGTCCCGCGGACGCCAGTCTGCCTCCAGAACGAGCGCCTTCATCTCATCTCCTCCATCCGTACGGACATCTCACCAGATCCAGGGCATCCTCACGGAAGAGCCGCGCGGTTCCGTGCGCGTCAACGGGCCCGCGCCGGCAGGTCCGCGCCGCAGGAGCGGCGGACGACCAGCTGGGGTGCCAACACGATCCGCCGCGCGGTGACGGCCTCGCCGTTCATCAAGGCGAGGAGCCGTTCCATCGCCAGCGCGCCCAACCGGTAGGTCGGCTGGGCGACGGTGGTCAGCGGGGGGTCGACGAACGCGGCGAAGGGAATGTCGTCAAAGCCGACGACGGCGACGTCATCGGGGATACGCCGGCCGGCCGCGCGCAGCGCCTCCAGGGCGCCGATGGCCGTCAGGTCGTTGGCCGCCACTACCGCGGTGAACGCCCGCCGCCGGGCGAGCAGGCGGCGGACGGCGGCGCGGCCCCCGTCCACACGGAAGTCGCCGGCGACGATCAGGCTGGGGTCCGGCCGCACGTTGAAGTCGCACAGCGCCTGGCGGTAGCCGCGCCGGCGCTCCCGGGCCACCGAGAGCGCGTGCGGCCCGCCGATGTAGGCGATCCGCCGGTGGCCCAGGCGCAGCAGGTGGGACGTGGCGAGGCGCATCCCGGCAAAACTGTCCACTACCACCGTGTCGATGGCCCCGTCGGCGGCGTCGCGGGCGATAAGGACCGCGGGCACCCCGTCCGCCCGCAGCGCGCGGAGGTGACGGTCATCGCCGCCGGCGCTGGCAAAGAGGACGCCGTCCACCCAGCGCTTGCGCAGGATGTCCAGGTAGGCGTGCTCCCGCTCCGCGTCACCGTCGGTGTTCCCCAGGAGCAGGGCATAGCCGTGCCGGCGGGCCACGTCCTCCACGCCGCGGGCGATCGCCGGGAAGAACGGGTTGCTGATGTCGGGAACGATGAGGGCGATGCTGCGCGAGGTGCCCCGCCGCAGCCCCTGCGCCACGATGTTGGGGTGGTAGCCCAGGCGGCTGACCGTGCGCAGCACGCGCTGCCTGGTCGCCCGGTGGACCTTGTGTGGGCTGTTGTTGATGACGCGGGAAACGGTGGCGACGGAGACTCCGGCGTGGGAAGCCACGTCCCGGATCGTGGGAGCAGCAGGAGACCGCCCGTTCCGACCGCTCATGGGAAACGATTACCATTTCGCAGGCCGGCGCCCCATTCCCTGCTCTTCCTCTCACGGTGTCCCGCTGCCGCCACGCGCCGCCGATGCTACAATCAGAGGGCCATGGCCACGAGAGAGATCACCTCCCGGGTCGACGATTACTTCCGCATCGATGACCTGCTGTCCGACGACGAGCGGCTCATCCGCGACACGGTCCGCCGCTTCGTGGACCGCGAGGTCCTACCGCACATCGGTGGCTGGTGGCTGCGCGGAGAGTTCCCCGCCCACCTCATCCTCCCGATCGCCGAGATGGGGCTGCTCGGCGCCAACCTGCCCACCGAATACGGCGCCGCCGGAGTGAGCAACATCGCCTACGGTCTGATCCTCCAGGAATTGGAACGGGGCGACTCCGGCCTGCGCTCCTTCGCCTCGGTGCAGGGGGCGCTGGTGATGTACCCCATCTACGCCTTCGGGACGGAGGAGCAGCGCCGCCGCTGGCTGCCGCGGCTGGCTCGCGGCGACGTCATCGGCTGCTTCGGCCTGACCGAGCCCAGCGCGGGATCCGACCCGGCCGCGATGCAGACTCGGGCGCGCCGGGTGTCCGGCGGGTGGGAATTGAACGGCACGAAGATGTGGATTACCAACGGCTCGCTGGCGCAGGTGGCGATCGTCTGGGCCAAGGACGAGGACGGGGAGATGCGCGGCTTTATCGTCGAGACCGACCGGCCGGGTTTCTCCGCGCACGAGATCAAGACCAAGTCCTCGATGCGGGCTTCCGACACCTCGGAGCTCGTGCTGGAGGGCGTGCGCCTGCCGGAGGACGCCGCACTCCCCGAGGCGGTCGGCCTGCGCGCGGCCTTGATGTGCCTGACCCAGGCCCGCTACGGCATCGCCTGGGGCGCGGTCGGCGCGGCGGCTGCCTGCCTGGAGGAGGCGCTGTCCTACGCGCGGCAGCGCATCGCCTTCGGCCGGCCGATCGCCCAGACGCAGCTCATCCAGGAGCGGCTGGTGGACATGCTGCAGGAACTGGTGAAGGCGCAGTTACTCGCCTACCGGCTGGGGCAGTTGAAGGACGGGGGCAAGGCCCGCTACGTCCACGTCTCGCTGGCCAAGCGCAACAACGTCCGCACCGCACTGCGCATCGCCCGGGAGGCGCGCTCCATCTTGGGGGCCTCCGGCATTACCCTCGAGTACCACGCCATGCGCCACGCCAACAACCTGGAGTCGGTGGACACCTACGAGGGGACGTACGACATCCACACCCTGATCGTGGGCCGCGACATCACGGGCCTGGGCGCCTTCTAGACGGCCGCGCCCGCTCCGCCGTCTTCTGTTTGCGTGGGCCATCCACAGAAAGAAGAAAAAGGCGACCGCACGGTCGCCTTCTCCTTTTCGCGAAGAAGGGGCGTTACCTTCCCTTCTTCTTCTTGGCTGCCTTTTTCTTGGCCACCGCCCCACCCTCCTTTTCCTCGGATGATAGACGGACTATTGCCGTCGTACATGGGTTCGCTACCAGATGTGAAAATCCTTCTTGCTGTTCGCCACCAGACGTAGAATTCTTTGGAGAGCGGTTCGAGCGATGAGCACGGACGCGGCTATAGAATGACCGGCACACGTCGGCACCTCATCCTGCTCCTTCTCCTGCTGTTCCCCGGACTGGTGTTCGCCCAGACGGCCCCGCCGGACCTGGAGGGACACTGGGCAGAGGGACGCATCCGGGAGTTGATCACCCGGCGCATCGTCGAGGTCTTCCCCGACGGGACGTTCCGGCCGCAGGAGACGTTGAGCCGGGCGCGCTTCGTCGCCTGGTTGGTGGCGGTGAAGGGACTGCCGCTGCTGCGCGCCGATCCGGCGGACTTCCCCGACGTGCCGCCGTCCTTCCCGCTGGCGGCGCAGATCCAGACGGCCAACGCCTACGGCATCCTCCCACCGCTGGCGCAGTTCCGTCCCGCCGATTTCCTCACGCGGCTGGACGCGATCCACTGGACCGTGCGCGCGCTCGGCCACACCTTCGAGAGCGCGTACATGGCCAACGCCGCCCTGCCCTTCGAGGACACGAACGGTCTGCCCGCGCCGCTGCGCGGCATCGTCGCCGTGGCCGCCCTCGCCACTCCACCGCTGCTGCGCGAGCCGCCCTCGCCCCGGCTGCGGCCCCAGGAGCCGATCACGCGCGGGGAGGCGGCGAGTCTCGCCTGGGCATACCTGCAGGCCCTGGAGCAGCCCGCGGCGCTGCGCGCCACCTTTCGGCTGGGCGAGGGTGTGACCCTGGTGCTGGAGAAGCGCGGCGCGCTGCGCACGCTTCCCGTCTGGCGTGTGCAGGTGGGTGCCTTCGTCGATCCGGAACGGGCGGCGCGCCTGGCAGACGAGATGCGCAAGCGGGGGTTCCCGGCGGTCGTCGACATCCAGGACGCCTTCTCCAAGGTGCGGGTGGGGAACTTCTCCACGCGGGCCGAGGCGGAAACGCTGGCGGGGCAGCTGGCGGCGGAGGGTCTGCCCACCTTCCTCGTCCTCACCGTGCGCGACTTCGACACGCTGCCGGGTCCGGTCTGGAGCGCCGTGCTGGTGCTGGAGGGGCCGGCCGGCGCCGGGCTGCGGCTGCGTCCGGCGTTGGCCCGGGGGCAGGTACTCGGCCGGGAGCGCACCTCCGAGATCGCCCGGCGTGAGCGGGCGCTGGCGGCAACGAATGGGGGCTTCTTCGCTTTAGGCGGCGACCCCCTGGGCTGCCTGATGATCGACGGCGAACTGATCAGCGAGCCGGTGCGCGGGCGTACCTGTGTGGGAATTCTCCGCGACGGACAGATCCTCTTCGACATCCTCGACTTCGACGGCGTCGTCTCCACGGCGACCACCTCGACGGTCGTGCACGGCGTCAACCGGGAGCGCGGCCCGCACGAGCTGATCGTCTACCGGCGGGCCTACGGACCCTCCACGCGGACGAACGGACTCGGCGCCGAGGCGGTCGTGCTCGGGGACGTCGTGCAGCAAATCCTCATTGGCCAGGGCAACACGCCAATCCCGCCGGACAGCTACGTCCTCTCCGGCCACGGCCGGGCCGGCGCCTGGATCCGCGAGAACCTGCGTGCCGGCGACCGGATCACGCTGCGGCTCCGCCTGGTGCCGGCCTCCGGCGACCCGCGCTGGCAGGAGATCGTACACGTCATCGGCGGCGGCCCGCGTCTGCTCGCCGACGGCCGCTATGTCGGCGGCGAGGGGTTCGCCGCGGGATTCCTCAACCGCCGCCACCCCCGCACCGCCATCGCCCGCCTCGCCGACGGCCGGCTGATCCTGGCCGTGGTGGACGGGCGGCAGCCGTATCACAGTCTGGGGATGACACTCCCTGAACTGGCGGCGACGCTGCTGGTGCTGGGAGCGACGGACGCGGTGAACCTGGACGGCGGCGGATCCTCGACGCTGGTGGTGCGGGGGACGGTAGTGAACCTGCCCTCCGACGAGAGCGGGGAACGGCCGGTGAGCGACGCCCTCCTGGTCGTGCGCTAGCGGGTCAGAAGAGCAGCCGGATCAACCCCATGCCGGCGACGGCGATCAGCACCGAGGCCGCCAGCCCGATGTAGAACGGACCAAGCCCGATCCGCCGCATCCCCCGCAGGTCGGCGCCGAAGCCCACCGCCGCCATGACCATCACGATGAGGAACTTCCCGGCCAGGCCGCTGGCCCGCACGAGCGGGGCCGGCAGCAGCCCCAGCGTGTTGATCCCCGCCGCGGCGACGAACCAGAGGACAAACCAGGGGAAGATGCGCACCAGATCCACCCGCACCCCACCCCCGGTGCCGGCGCGGCTGCGCGCGGCGCTGTGGACGATCCCCACCGCCAGGGCCAGCGGCACGAGCATCAGCGTGCGCGTGAGTTTGACGACGGTGGCAACCTGGCCGGCGGCGTCGCTGTAGGCGTAGGAGGCCGCGAGCACGGACGAGGTGTCGTGGATCGCCGCGCCGGCCCACACCCCGAAGATCCGGTCGGTCAGCCCCAGGGCGTGGCCGAGCAGCGGATAGACCACCACCGCCAGCATGTTGAAGAGGAAGATCGTGGCCACGGCGAAGGCGATCTCCTGATCTTCGGCCTCCAGAATCGGCCCCACCGTGACGATCGCCGTCGCCCCGCAGATCGCCGTGCCTACGCCGATGAGGGTGACCAACCGAGAGGGGGCGCGCAGCCAGCGACCGACGAGGGCGGTCAAGCCGAGCGCCAGGACGATGGTCGCGATGATGACGGCGAGCGACCCGGCGCCTACCCGAACCACCTCGCCCAGTGCCAGCGTCGCGCCGAAGAGGATGATGGCCAGACGGAGCAGCCGCTTGACCGTGTACTCCACGCCGGGGGCGAGTAGGGGCGGCATCCCTGCCGTGTTGCGGATGGCCACACCGGCGGCGAGCGCCAGGACCGGCGCACCGATCAGCGAGATGAGGCCGCCGAGACTCCACGCCGCGGCGGCGATGAGCGCGACTCCCGCCAGCCCCGGGAGAAGGGCACCCGCCCGCGCCCGCAATCGCCCCGCCACCATCGCCGCGGCGGCCCCCTCACTCACCGCCGCCACCCGACAGGCGCGCCAGATCCTCCGGCGTGTCCACGTCCTGCCAGCCATCCTCGAGCGCGACGGCTACGCCGTGCTGCGGGTAAGTCTCGATCACCGAGCGCGCCCCGGCGTCCCCCTCCAAAGTGAGCAGTTCCAGGTAGAGGGCGGCGTCGAACAGCACCGGCACCCCGACCGCGCCGTGGTACGCGGAGGCGACGACGCGCTTGCCCTCCTGCACGTACGTGTCGATCAGCCGGTTGATCACCTCCGCCGTGACGCGCGGCTGGTCGGCCAGGAGGACGACCGCCGCCTCGCTCTCCGGCGACAGGGCGGCGACGCCGGCGCGGATCGAAGTGGACATGCCCTGCTCGTACTCGGGGTTCTCGACGATGCGCACCGGCGCCCCTTCGAGCAGCGGCCGGTAGACCTCCTGGTGGGCGCCCAACACCACCACGGTCTCCCGGCAGCGCGAGTGGACCGCCGCGTCCACGACGCGCCGCAGCATCGGGGTGCCGTCCACCGGCAGCGCCAGCTTGGGCGTGCCCATGCGGCGGCTCGGTCCCGCGGCCAGCACCAGGGCGGAGACGAAGGGGTCAGGCACGAAACCGGTCGAGGGTCCCGCTAGCGCGGCGCCGGCGCGTGGATCGACCCCGGCCGGTCGCGGAGGGAACCGCCGCTGCGCGCCCGGTCTACGGCGATGATCTCGGCGATGACCGCGACGGCGATCTCCTCCGGGCCCTCGCTTCCCACGTCCAGCCCGACCGGGCCGAAGAGCCGCGTCCGCAGCTCAGGTGGGGGCTCGACGCCCTCCGCGGCGAGTTCCTTCAGGATCCTCTCCGTGCGCGCCCGCGGACCAAGCACTCCCAGGTAGAAGGGGAAGGTTCCCGGGCGGGTGAGCAGGCCGCGCAGGACGTCCTTGTCGTGGATGTAGTTGTGGGTCATCACGACGACGGCGGCGCGGTTGTCCACCGGCATCTGCGCCGCCGCCTCCGGGAAGGCCGCGCGCAGGAAGGACGCGCCGGGGAAGCGCTCCGGCTGCAAGTAGACCTCACGCTTGTCCACCACCACCACCCGCCACCCCAGCGCGGCACCCTGGGCGACGACAGGGATGGCGTCGTGCCCCGCGCCGACGACCACCAGCCGGATGGGCGGCCGCAGGACCTCGATAAAGACGGCGAGCTCGCCGGCGCCGCTCTGGATCGTGCGGCGGCGGCTGCGGCCTTCGCGCAGCACGGCATCCGTCGCCCCGCGCCGGCGGTCCTGCGCCGCGCGGTCGGCGACCTC
>CAYHPT010000026.1:0-9013 GCA_964358435.1 uncultured bacterium
GGCGGGGTGGGCGGGGGCGGTTCCTGATCCAGAACGACACGGCTCCGTCGCCGCCCCCGCACCGCCCCTGGGCAGTTCGAAAGAAGAAGGATGACCGCACGCGTCCGCGATTCGGAGGAGTCCATGCCGCGGCGGAAGGGGGCGGGCTCGCCGGGGGCCCTGGGGTTGCTTGCCGGTGAGGGCCGGCTGCCAGAGGTGCTGGCCCGCGCTGCGCGGGCCCAGGGCCGCACGCTCGTCTGTGTGCAGCTGGTCGGCGAGAACCCCGCGCTGGAACGGCTCGCCGACGTCTTCGCGCGGCTGGCGCCTGAGCGGTGGGATCAGCTCCTGAACCTGTGGCGCGAGCACCAGGTGCGCGAGGTCCTTGTGGCCGGGCGATTTCGTCGCGGCGAGATGGTGGCACGGTTGCTCGCCCCGGGCTCTGCCCTCCGCGGATTCTTTGAACAACTGCCGGATCGGCGAGATCAGACTGTGCTGGGCGCCTTGGCCCGCCACCTGGCCGCGCAGGGGATTCGGGTGCTGGATCAGCTGAAATACATTCCGGATCATCTGCCGGAGCCGGGGGTCCTCGCTGGCCCGCCGCCCTCGCCGGCTGAGGAGCATGCCGTAGAGTTCGGCCTCAGGGGGGCCCGCCTGCTCGCGGCCCAGGACGTCGGGCAGACAATCGTCCTGAAGCAGGGGGTCATCCTGGCCGCGGAGGCGGCCGACGGGACGGATGCGACCATCCGGCGCGGCGGAGAGATGGCGCCCGGCGCGGTGGTCGTGAAGGTCAGCCGCCCCCGGCAGGATCCCCGCTTCGATGTGCCCACGATTGGGCCCGAGACCATCGAGGTGATGCGGGCTGTGGGGGCGCGGGCTCTGGCCATCGAAGCCCGGCGCACGATCGTGCTGGAACGTCAGCGGCTGGCGGCGATCGCCGACGCGGCGGGGATCAGCGTGCTCGCCGTGGATGCCCCGCCTCTGCAGCAGGTCGAAACGCCGACATGACACGGCGGGGGGCGAGGGCGCGATGAGCGGCGATCTGCTGGCCCCGGGGGAAGCGCGCGGGCCGGTGGAGATCCACCCCAGCGCGGTCGTCCGGCCGGGTGCGGTGCTCGGGCCCGGCGTGCGCGTGGCGCCGTACGCCTCCATCGCCAGCGACGTCGTCATCGGCCCGGGCACGCGCATCGGCCCGCACGCCGTGATCGAGGACGGCGTGCGCCTCGGGGCGGACAATGAGATCTCCGCCGGCGCGACGTTGGGCGTCCTCCCGCAGGACCGGCACTTCCGTGGTGAGCGCAGTTTCTTGCTCATCGGCGACCGGAATCAAATCCGCGAGTACGCCAACATCAGTCGGGCGACCGGCGAGGGCGAACCCACGACGATCGGTGATGAATGCTTCATCATGGCCTACGCCCATGTCGGCCACAACTGCTGCATCGGCAACCGCGTCGTCGTCGTGAACATCTGCCAGCTCGGCGGCCGTGTGCACGTCGGCGACGACGCGTACGTGGGGGGGATGACGGCGGTTCATCAGTTTGTGCACATCGGTCGCCTGGCCATGATCGGCGGGTACTCCATAGTGCGCCAGGACTGCCCGCCCTTCGTCCTGGCGGTGGGCCGCCCCGCGCGCGTCCGCGGGCTCAACCGGGTGGGGCTGCAGCGGGGGGGGATCGAACCGCCGGACCGGGCCGCCCTGCGCCGCGCCTTTCACATTCTCTACCAGTCGTCGCTGGGGACGACGCAGGCCGTCGAGCGCCTGAGCAGTGAGTTGGGGACACACGCGCTCGTCCAGGAGCTCATCGCCTTTCTCCAGGGCGCACGGGAGCGCGGGCGCGGTGTGATGCGCTGGGCGCAGGCCGCCGTGGAGTGACCGCCCGCCTCTTCCTGGTCGCCGGCGAAGTCTCCGGCGATATCTACGGCGCCGGCCTGGTGACCGCTCTGCTTCGCCTGCGGCCCGACCTCGAGATCGTGGCGATCGGCGGGCCACGGATGGCGGCCGCCGGCGCCCGCTGCCTGCTGGACAGCTCGGACTGGGGTGTGATCGGGTGGGTGGAGGTTCTGCCCCGCCTTCCCACCTTCCTCGTCCGGCTGGTCAGCGTGCAGCGGAAGATCGCCCGGCACACGCCTGCCGCGGTGGTGCTCATCGATTTCCCCGGGTTCAACCTGGCGCTGGCCCGGCGCCTCGGGCGGGAACTACCGGTGGCGTACTTCATCCCGCCGATGGTGTCGACGCGGCGGGGGGAGCGCGCTCGGCGGATCGCGCACCTGGAGATGCGCCTGCTCGCCGTTTTTCCCTTTGAAGTGGAGGCTTACCGGGGGGCGGGAGCGGACGCGATCTTTATCGGCCACCCCGCGGTTGATCACGTCCGGCCCGGCGGGTCTCCGGCGGCGACCCGCCACCGGCTCGGTCTGCCGTCCGCCGCGCCGGTACTCGCGCTGTTGCCGGGAAGCCGCCGGCAGGAACTACGGCATCATCTCCCGATCATCTTCGGGGCGCTGCCCCTGGTCCGCGCCCGCTTCCCCGACATCCGAGCCGTCCTGCTCGTCGCCTCCCCGCGCTACCGTCCGTTGGTGGAAGCGCAGGTGCGCGCCGCCCCTGTTCCCGTTACCCTCGTGGAAGGAGGCACCCCGGCGGGGTATGATGCGATGGCGGCGGCCGATTTCGCGGTGATCGCCTCCGGCACGGCCACCCTAGAGGCCCTCTGCCTCGGCGTCCCCTCGGTGGTGATCTACAAAACCTCGCCGGTCGATTACTGGGTGGCCACGAGGATCGCCGCGGTACCCTGGGTGGCGTTGCCCTCGCTACTGGCGGGCCGGGCGGTGGTGCCGGAACTCCTCCAACATGATCTGACCTCGCCGCGCCTGGCGGCCGCGATTTGCGAGTGGCTCGCCGACGCGCCGCGCCTGGCGCGGCAGCGGCAGGACCTGCTCGCCTTGCGGGAGCGGCTGGGCCACCCCGGGGCGGCGGAGCGCGCGGCGCGCGAAATCCTGCATCTGGCGCGCTTGCTGGGGTCGGAGGGCTCGAGTACCATACAGACGACCTGACGACCGCCGTGGCAGCGCGACGAATCGGGTCAGGCAGGTGACGGAGATCCTGCACAGATGCGCGTGAGGTGGCAGACGGCCGCGGCGGTGCTCCTTGTCCTCCTGGGGCTCGGCGGCCTGATCTGGTTTATCCGGGGCGGGGCGCCCGCCGGCTCTTCGGGATCGCCCGCCGGCGCCTCGCCTCCGCCGTCCGCGACCCCCTCGCCCGCCCGGACCGTACCGCCCGGCGGTACATCGCTGCCGCCCGTCTCGGTCGAGGAGAGCCGCATCACCGGGGGTGACGCGGCCGGCCGCCTGCAGTGGGATCTGCGGGCCGCCACTCTGGAGACGGATGCGGCGCGCCAGGAGGTCCGGCTGCAGCGCGTGGAGGGAAAGTTCTATGAGCGGGGGGCGCTCGTGCTCACCGTGGCCGCGGCCGGCGCCGTCTTCTCCACGAAGACGCAGGACGTCACCCTGTCCGGCGGGGTGCGCGCCCGCGCGGCGGGAGATCGCCTGCTCGCGGCGGAGCGGGTCCAGTGGCTGGCCGCGCGCCGGTTGCTGGTGGCGACGGGAAACGTGCGGTTGACGCAGGACCGGATCATGGTGCGCGCCGACCGACTGGAGAGTGACATCGCCTTGCGCAAGACGAAACTGAGCGGGAACATCCGCGTCATGGTACGGGAGTAGCCGTGGAGCGACGTCTCGCCGCCCTCGTGATCATCGGCCTGGTCCTGCTGCTGCCCGGCGCCGCGGCCGTCGCCGCACCGGCGCCCTTGCCGCTGGAGGTCTCCGGCGCGACCTACGCTGAGTACGACGCGCGCAGCGGCGTGTGGCTGCTGCGAGGGTCCCCGGTGGTCATCACCCGCGGGCCCACGCGCCTGGAGGCCGCGGAGATCCGCTATGACGAACGCCGCGGGGTGGCGGCGGCCGTGGGCGGGGTGGTGGTGCGGCACCAAACGCTGACGCTGCGGGCGGCGCGCGCGGAGGCCCGGCTGCGGGAGGACCTGGTGGTGGCCGACGGGGAGGTCGCGGTCACGGCGCGCCGCGACGGCGGGGAGGCGAAACTGACCGCCGACCGCGTCGAGATGAACCTGGCGCGGCGGCGCGTCGTGGCGACCGGGCAGCCGGCGCTGACGCAGCAGGATGCCCGGCTGACGGCGGCGCGTCTGGAGTTCGATGAACCGGCACAGACCGTCGCCGCGATCGGCGGGGCGGAACTGATCCTGCCGGAGGGACGTCTCGTGGCCGGCCGCATCGACGCTTTCCTGCACGACGAGCGGGCGCAGGCGAAGGATGACGTGCGGATCACTGCGGGAGACCTGACGGGGCAGGCGCCCCAGGCGACCCTGGACCGGCGCGCCGGCCTGGTCACCCTCAACGGCGGCTCCGTCCTGCGCCGCGGCGGCGACGTCCTGACCGCGGAGACGATCGTGGTGGATCTGCGGGCGCAGCGCGTGGTGGCCACGGGCGGACCCCGCCTGACCGTGGGCGAGCCGGGGAAGTAACGCGCGGCGGTGGCGTGACGTGCTGACGGCGCGCAATCTCGTGAAGCGCTACGGTCCGCGCACCGTGGTCAACGGACTGACGCTGCAGGTGGAGCGGGGGGAGATCATCGGGCTGCTCGGGCCCAACGGTGCGGGCAAGACCACGACGTTCTACATGATGGTGGGATTGGTCCGCCCCAACGCCGGCGAGGTCTGGTTGGACGACGCCAACCTGACCCGCATGCCGGTGCACCTGCGCGCCCGCTTGGGCATCGGCTACCTGGCCCAAGAGCCCTCGGTCTTCCGCGGCCTCACCGTGGAGGAGAACATCCTGATCGTCCTGGAGGCCAACGGCAAGCCCCCGCGCACCCGCCGCGCGACGATGGAGAAACTGCTCGAAGAGTTCGGGCTGATCAAGGTGCGGCGGCAGTTGGGAATATCGCTCTCCGGCGGGGAGCGGCGGCGCGTCGAGATCACCCGGGTCCTGGCCATGGAGCCGTCCTACATGCTGCTGGATGAGCCCTTCACCGGCATCGATCCCAAGTCCGTGGCGGAGATCCAGGACGTCGTGCGCTACCTCCGCTCGCGCGGCCTGGGCGTGATCGTCACCGACCACAACGTGCGTGATACCCTGGCCATCACCGACCGCTCCCTGATCATCTACGAGGGGTCGGTGCGGGTCGCGGGGACGGCGCAGGAGATCATGGAGAGCGACGAGGCGCGGCGCTTCTACCTGGGGGACAATTTCCAGCTGTGATCAGCATCCTCGACCGCTACATCCTCAAACAGGTGACCGGCATCTTCCTCTTCGGCATCGGCCTCTTCACCGTGATGCTGGAGGCGCAGAACCTCTTCGTGCTGGTGCGATTCGCGCTGGAGCAGCACCTCGGACCGGGCGTGATGCTGCGGCTGGTGGTGCTGCGCCTGCCCTACTTCCTCGTCCTTTCCTTCCCCATGGCGCTGCTGCTCGGCGCGCTGCTGGCCGTGGGCCGCCTCGCCGATCACAACGAGGTGGTGGCCATGCGTACGGGTGGGATCAGCCTGGCGCGGATGGCGGTGCCGGTGCTCGCGGCAGGCGCGCTCGTGGCCGCCGCCAGCCTGGCGTTGAGCGAGTATGTGGTGCCGCTGGCAGATCAGCGCTACTGGGACGAGGTGCGCCGCGTCACGGGGCAGGCGCCACCGGCGCGCGGCTACCTGCTCTTTCGCGAGGAAGAGGGGGCGCGCATCTCCGTCTATTACGCCCGGAAGGTTTCGGAGGACGGCGCCACCCTGGAAGGGATGGTGGTGAATCAGGAGGAGGCGGGGCGGCTGGCGCGCGTCATCGTGGCCGACCGGGCCCGCTTCCGCGAAGGGCAGTGGATCTTTCAGGACGGGATCGTCCACGACCTGAGCGGGCCGCAGCGTCTGGAGGTACGGTTCAAACACCTGGTCGCGGGGATCAGGCGCACGCCGCGTGAGATCCTGGCCGAGCGCAAGGAACCGGCTGACATGAGCATCCGGGAGTTGCTGGGCTACATCAACGTCCTGCGCCGCACGGGCGAATCGGTGGCGCGGTACCTGGTGTGGCTGCACTCGCGGATTGCGCTGCCCATCAGCAGCATCACCTTCGCCCTGCTGGCGCTGCCGCTCGGCCTGCGCCCGCACCGCTCGAGTTCGTCCATCGGGATGGGCCTCACCGTGCTCATCGTCCTGGTGTACTACCTCCTCTTCACGGTCTTCATGGCGCTGGGCGAGACGGGCCGTCTGCCCGCGGCCTTGGCGGCCTGGCTGCCTAATCTCTTCGTCGCCGGCGTGGGCGGCGTTCTCCTGTGGCGGGTCCGCTGAACGGGTAACGTCGTGACCGCGCGCGTTTCCCTAGTCCTCCCCACCTACAACGAGCGTGAGACGCTCCCCCGCCTGATCGCCGCGCTGCGACCCATGGCCCCCTGCCTGGGACTGGAGGTCATTGTGGTGGACGACGCCTCGCCGGACGGGACCGCCGAGGTGGCGGCAACCCTGGCCGCGGCGGGGGCCGTGCCGATCCGGCTGGTGCGCCGTCCGGGCAAGGCGGGACTCGCCTCCGCGGTGCTGGCCGGCGCGGGGGTCGCGTCCGCGCCCATCGTCGCGGTCATGGACAGCGACGGATCGCACCCGCCGGAGGTCCTTCCCGCCCTGGTGCAGGCGGTCGAGGGGGGCGCGGACCTGGCGGTGGCGTCGCGGTACGTCCGCGGAGGTTGCATCGAGCAGTGGCCGGCGTGGCGGCGGTTGGCCAGCCGGGTGGCCACGACCGGCGCGCGCACCTTCCTCCGCCTGCGGGTACGCGACCCGCTCTCCGGCTACTTCGCCCTGCGGCGGGAGATCCTGGCCCGCAACGAGTACTGGGGGGTCGGCTTCAAGATCCTGCTGGAGATCCTGGCGCGCAACCCGCAACTGCGCGTGGTCGAGGTCGGCTACCGCTTCACCGACCGCGCCGCCGGGCGGAGCAAGCTGTCGCTGCGGGAGATCACCGCCTACCTGCGCCTGCTCGGGCGTCTGCTCATGGATCGGGGCTCCTGATGGAGTTTGGCCTCTTCCTCATCCCGCTCCTCATCCTCGTCAGCGGGGGGATCGCCTACGTCGGCAACCTGGTGGGCCGCAACATCGGCCGGCGCCGCCTCACCCTCTTCGGCCTGCGCCCGCGCTACACGGCGCAGATCATCACCATCGCCACCGGGATGGTCATCACGATCATTACCGTCGCCACCGTGCTCCTCGTCTCGCGGGACGCCCGGCAGGCCCTCTTCCAGTTCCGCGACCTGCAATCACAACTGAGCACGCTGCGCACTCAGATCGAGAACGCGGAACGCCGTTTACGGCAACTGCAGCAGGGCGACATCGCCTACCTGCGCAACCAGGAGGTGCTGCGCGGCATCATCGACTCCCGGCTGCCGCTCGTCCAGGTGGCGGCGCAGGTGGATACGCTGCGCCTGCGGGCGGTGGACCTGGCGCTGGCCAGGGGGATCAACGTGAACGGTACCACGGGTTCGGTCCTGCGCCTCTTCCCACCGGCGCTCACCTGGGACCAGGTGGCGGACCTGGTCAAGCAGCATCCGGGCGAGACCATCGTGCGCATCGTGGCCGACGAGAATACGCTGGTGGGGGAGTCGCTGGAGGTCTCCGTGCAGTTGATCGACAACCGCCTGGTCTTTCGGAAGGGCGAAGTGCTGGGGTCCGGGCTGGTGGACGGCCGGCGCTCGCGCGACGAGGTGGGACGGCAACTGCTCGATCTGCTCGACCGGGCCACCGCCACCGCGCGCCGGGAAATCCTCTCCCCGCCGTTTGCCCGGATCACGGAGCCGCCGCTGCTGGAGGCGGACATCGACGCCCTGCGGCGGGTGGTCGCGGAGATCGCCCAGGCCCGCCGCACCGTCCGGGTGGAGGTGGTCGTGACGCGGGACACCGATACGATCGGCCCCGTCATCATCGACTTCCGCCAGCGGATCTGACCGCGGCGAGAGGAATCGCTCCCCGGCGCGGGAATCTCTTACGCCGAACGGCACAGGTTGACGGAGCGCCTTCTCCGTCTGAATAGGGAAGCCGGTGACCCGCCGGCCCTCCGGGGCCAGGGCGGGGAATCCGGCGCGGTCCCGCCGCTGTAACGGGGAGCGCGGCCCACGCACGCCACTGGGCGCAGAGGTCGTTTCGGCCTCGGCCTGGGAAGGCCGGCCGCGCGAGGAACCGGAGCCAGAAGACCTGCCTGTGCCGTCGCACTCACACCTTCGCGGAAAGGGGAGTGGGTCCGATGGCTCTGCGGGTGTTGCCCACGGGAATCGCCGCCGTGGGCGTTCTGCTTCTCTTGACCGTCCCGGCGCGCGGGCAGGTCCCTACGTTCGAGGGGGAGGAGGTGACCGTCCCCGGGCTGCGCCCCCAACTCGCGGCGACGACGCCGGCCTTCGTCACGGTCCTCACCGGGGAAGAACTGCGGCGGTTAGGGTTCGTCACGCTGGGGGACGCGCTGCGCTTTCTCGCCGAGGTCTCCATCCGCACCGCGGGCGCCGGGCCGGGCGGGTTCACGCAGGCCTCAATCCGCGGGTCCACGCCGCAGCAGGTGCTGGTGCTGATCGACGGCGTGCCCCTCAACGCCACCGCACAGTTCGGCGTGAACCTGAGCACCATCTCCCTGGCCGACGTGGAGCGCGTCGAGATCCTGCGCGGTTCCTACTCGGCGATCTACGGGAACGCGCTGGGGGGCGTGATCTCCGTGAAGACGCGCGCCGACATCCGGCCGGTCTCCTCCGCGGGCGGCGGCAGCTTCGGCAGCACCGGGGCGACCCTCCGGGTGGGCCGTGCGTGGCCAGGCGGCCAGTTCACGCTTGGCGGTCAGTACCTGGGTACCGCGGGCGACCGGCTGAACAGTGACGCGGCGCGCTGGACGGGCACGTTTCGCCTCGCGCTGCGCAGCGAGCCGCGCCGGACCCTCACGCTGGTGGCTCAGCACACCGCGGGCATCGCTGGCCTCCCCGGGCCCACGTTCTTCCCCGCACCCAGCGACCGCCTCACCGATACGC
>CAYHPT010000027.1:0-8966 GCA_964358435.1 uncultured bacterium
GTCGTGCAGCAGCGCCCCCCGCCGGATGTGCACTATCTCCTCTTGGGGCATCCCCAGGGCGCGGGCCAGGCGCAGGGTCAACTCCGTGACGCGTTGGGTGTGGCCTTCTGTCTCCCGGTCCCGCAGGTCGAGGGTCCGCACCCATCCCTCCAGGGTGGCATCATACGCTTCGATCAGACTGGCGTTGGCACGCTGCAGCTCGTCGAACAAAGTCGCGCTGTCGATGGCGATGGCGGCCTGGCCGGCCAGGGCCTCCAGGAAGTCCAGCCAGTCAGGGTCGGGCGTCAGCGGAGCCCGGTGGAAGATCTCCAGGACCCCCTTCGCCTGCCCCTTCGCGAGCAGCGGCGCCGCGTAGTACGCGACGAACTCTTCGTGGGGCAGCAGGGGGGAACGCTCAAAGACGTCCGGCGCCCCCCGGAGATCGGGAACGGTGATGATGCGGCGCTCCATGGCGGCGCGGCCCGCGTACCCCTGCCCCAGCCGCAGCAGTGTGTGCTGGAGGGCTCTGGTGCGGAAGCCCCGTCCGGCGGCGAACTCCAGCGTCTGCGCGGGGGTGTTGAGCAGCAGCACATCGGCAGCGTCGACGCCTAGCTGGGTCGTCACCTGATCGAGGATCACGTTCAGCGTGACGCGCAGCTCGAGGCTGCCGGTGATGGCCATGTCCACGGTGCGCAGTGCGCTGAGGTACCGCAGGCGGCGCTCAGTTTCGGCAAACAGGCGGGCATTCTCCAGGGCGGCGGCAGCCTGATGAGCATACGCCTGGAAGAGCTCGATCCGTTCCGGGGTGAAGAAGCCCGGCCGGTCGCTGTAGAGCGCCAGGCTGCCGAACGGATGGTCGCGGCTGATCAGCGCGAAGGCGCCGGCAGAGTGGAATCCCTGGGCGAGCAGGCGCTCCCGCAGGGGATCGGCCGCCGGCAGCTCCGCGACCTCGGAGAGGACCTTGGGGAAGCCGCTGCGGATGGCCGGTCCCGTGAGCCACCGGCCCTCCGGCGTGTCGTCCCACCGGACTCGAAGGTGTAGCGGGTACTGGATGTGCTTAGGGTAGTGGGTGAGCAGGCTGACGCGCCCATCCGGCTCGGCGCGTCCCAGCCAGGCCAAGCTGCAGCCGAAGACCTCCACGTAGATACGGGTGACATCGTCGGCCACCTTCTGCAAGTCAAGGCTGTGGGAGAGTTTCTGCGCGCCGGCATAGAGAGTGGTGAGCACCTCTAATTTCCGCAGGTTGTCGGCGTGCAGGCGGGCGCTGGTGATGGCGAGGGCTCCCCGGTCAGCAAGATCCTGCAGGAAGCTCTGGTCGTCGATGGTGTAAGGACGCCCGGGCGTATCGCGGGACAGGCCCAGCGTCCCGATGACGCGTCCCTGCGCCCGCAGGGGCACAAGGACGAGGCTGGAGATCCCATAGCGCTCCAGGTAGAGCGCGTACTCCGCCTTGGCGGAGGCGCGCAGCTCCTCCGGAGAGACTGCCGACATGAGGAGGGCCTCCCCGGTCTGCATCACCCGAGCACTCAGCCCTTCGTCCACGCGGTGGGGAGCGGACGCCAGCAGGTCGCGAACAACCGGGAGCACTTCAGGATCCGGATGGTAGACGGCAGCAGGCAAAAGATACTGCCTGTCGTCGGACAGCAGGCGGAGTACGCAAACGCCTTCCAGCAGCTCGGCGACGCGGCGGACGATCGTATTTAGGACGCCCTGGTAGTCTAACTGAGCTTCGGCGAGGACCCGGGAGATTTCCGCCAGCGCCTCCGCCCGGGCCGCATTTCTGGTGCTGGTCTGTTTCCTGGCGGCCCGCGCCGAGCCCATCCGGATTCCCGCCCGTCCTCTCTACGCACTGCCCTCAAGAAAATAGAAGGGGACCGCCCGCCCACACGGTACGGCGGCGAGCGGTCCCCTCCCATCTCATTGGGTCAGGGACGCGAAACGCTATGCGGTTGACGCTACCTTAGTTTCTCCTCCTGGAGCCTGTTGCCGGTTACCCGGATCAGGACGGGCACGCCGTCCTGGTACTCGATGGTGAGCCGCACCTCACGGCTGCCAAACCCCACAGCCCAATCCCCCCGGATGCGGGCGATCAATCTGGCCTCGCACGGCCTCAGCGTTGGCACCGCCTCTCCTTGGGCCCCGCCGGGGCCGGGAACGGGTACGTCGGTTCGCCGTGCAGCAGGCTTCTCGATTACTCACCTCTGGCCGTGCGCACATGGCTCCGCCCATGGGGTATCGATCCGTATCCCCCGCGCCATCCGTGGCCGCTGTTTCGATTGCACGCGCCGTTTCGACGGCGGGCTTCCGGGAGAGGAGCGCGCCGTCAGGTCTCTTCCAGGTCGTCGATATGGACCTCGACCGCAACCGACGTGTTGACCAGCGTCAGCAGGACCCGCACGCGGTCGGCCCGCGAAACCGGCCGGTCGATGATCCCTTCCAACAGCGCAAAGGGCCCGTGGCGAAACCGCACGGGCGTCCCCGGCCGCAGGGTCTGGCCCGGCGAGATGAACCCCGCCGCGCCCTGCCGCTCCTGCAGGTAGACAACGACGTCGTCCGGCAAGGGCGCCGGTCCGTCTTCGTCCCCTAACAACCGCCGCACCCCGGGGGTCCAGCGGACACGGTCGATGAGGTCCGGCAGGGGAACAAACCGCGCAAAGAGGTAGCCGGGGAAGAGCGGCTCGAGGGCGTACCACCGCCGGGATCCGTGGCGACGGCGCACGAGCAGGCGCGGGACGAATGTGGGAATCGCCTTGCGGGCCAGAAACTCCACCGCCTTCTGCTCGGCCCGGGCTTTCGTCTGCACAACGTACCAGAATAGCCCGGCCGAAACGCCGGCGGAGTCAGCAGCGACGGTCCCAAGCGCACCCGCCACCCCAGGCGCACTATGCCACACTCCCTCTTGTTGATCCGCTCCCGTGGGGCACACTCATTTCCGCCGGTGGGGCAGACTCACCGGAAGTTTACCGTCACAATATTCTGCGAATCCCGCCTTCTTCCTCCCGACCAGCCCACGGGAGATTCCCGGACGGGGGCGGATTGTTCTCAGCCGGGATGAAGAAACCTACTCTGACGGGGCCAGAGTCCCGGCCCCCGAGGGCAGGGGGCGCCCGTGGGCGCGGTAGCCCAGCCGGCGCAGCTCCTCCCGCACCCGAGTGATGCGGTCCTGCAGGCCGGGGTGCGTGCGGAAGAGGACTTCGAACTGGCTGGGATCCCGCCCCTCGGCGGCGCGCAGCCGTTCCATGAACCGCAGGCCGGCGTCGGCGCGAAAGCCGGCCCGGTGGGCGAACGTTAGCCCCACCCGGTCGGCCTCGAACTCGAACCCCCGGTTGAACCCCCGGCTCAGCAGGAATCCGACGAAGTTGGCCACCTGCGTCGCTGTGGTGTCCCCGCCGAACAGCAGCGTGATCACGATGGAGAGGAAGAAGTACCGCTCCAGCAGGCTGACGTGATGCCGCTGGTTGACGTGCGCGACCTCGTGGGCCAGCACGAAGGCCAGTTCGTCGTCGGACTTGACGAACTCCCGCATGCCCCGGGTGACATAAATGAACCCGCCCGGCAGGGAGATGGCGTTGACCTCCCGCTGGTTCAGGATGCGGAAGCGCCAGGGCAGGTCGCGCCGATCGGAAACGGCGGCCAGGCGCGCCCCGGTGGCGGCGAGGCGGCGCGTCTGCGCGCCGTCCGGGACGACACCGTAGCGGGCCTCCAGGTCCGCGGCCGCGTCGCGGCCGATCGCGATCTCCTGCGGGGTGCTGATCAACGCGGCCTGCGCGCGCGGGGCCGGGATCCCCAGCATCAGGACCAGGATGAGCAGAAGCGCGAGGTCACGCGATCGCATGGAGGCCACTCGTACCGCCTAACACCATAGCACCACCCCTTGCCCTGGGGTACAATAACGGCGATCTTGTCGATGCGCATCGCCGTCCGTACCTTTGCCGCCTACCGGCAGGCCATCGGGCAGGGCGAGTTGAGCCTGGATCTGCCTGCGGGGACCACGCCGGGGCAGGTCTGGAGCACGCTCGTCGAGCGCTATCCCGACCTGCGCCGTTTCCCTCCGCCCGCCCGGTTCGCCGTCAACGACGCTTTCGTCGGGCCGGAGCACACGCTCGCGGAGCAGGACGAAGTCGCGCTGATCCCGCCGGTTAGCGGCGGCGACGACGGTGTGAGCGACGCCGGGGCAGAAGCCGGCTCCATCTCCGCAGAAATCCGCGTCGGCCTGACCCGCCAGCCTATCGACGCGGCGGCTCTCGTCGCCTCCGTGAATGACCCCCGGGGCGGCGCGGTCATGCTCTTCTGCGGCACGGTGCGCGAGCACTCGCGCGACCGCCACGTGCAGTTCCTGGAGTATGAGGCCTACCAGGCCCTGGCGGAGCGGGAGATGCGCCGCATCGCCGAGGAAGCCGCGCGGCGCTGGCCGGTGCTGCACCTGGCGGCCGTGCACCGGCTGGGACACCTGAACGTCGGCGAGACCAGCGTCGCGATCGCCGTCTCCGCGCCCCACCGGGCCGACGCCTTCGCCGCGGCGCGCTTCGTCATCGACACGCTGAAGCAGACCGTGCCCATCTGGAAGAAAGAAGTCTGGGGCGACGGCGAGGAGTGGATCGGGTCGGGAGCCTAGCGCCGCGGCAGGGCATTAGGCCACGTGCAGCACGATCTTCCCGAAGTGCCGGCTTTCCTCCATGATGCGGTGCGCCGCCGCCGCCTCCTCCAGGGGCAGCACCGCGTAGACGACGGGTGCCAGGCGCCGTCGCTCGATCAGCCGCAGGATCTCCTGCATCTCGGCCTTCGTGCCCATCCACGTGCCGACGATGGTCAGCTGCCGCGCGTAGATGTAGCGGATGTCCACCTGCGTCTGCGGCCCGCTGGTGGCGCCGCAGACGGTGAGCCGGCCGCCGGTGGCCAGCGCCTTGATACTGGTCTCCCAGGTGGCCGCCCCCACGTGGTCCAGCACGACGTCGACCCCGCGGCGCGCGGTGAAGCGGCGCACCTCCTCCAGCACGTCCTGTTCCCGGTAGTTGATCCCGACGTCCGCGCCCAGTTCCCGCGCCCGCTCCAGTTTCCACGGCGTGCTCGCCGTGGTCATCACCCGCGCCGCGAAGAGTCGCGCCAGCTGAATCGCCGCGCTGCCCACGCCGCTGCCCGCACCCCAGATCAGCACATCCTCCCCGAAACGCAGGCGCGCATTGCTGACCAGCATGTTCCAGGCGGTGAGGAAGACGAGCGGCATCGCGGCCGCGTCTTCAAAGGAGAGATGCGGCGGTTTACGCAGGAGGTTGTCTTGCGGCACGGTGATGTACTCGGCGTAGCCGCCGGGAACGTGCTCGCCGAGAATCGTGTATTCGCGGCAGCGGTTGTCCAGGCCAGCGAGACAAGCGTCACAGTACCCGCAGGAGACGCCCGGGTGGAGCATCACGGCGTCGCCGACCTTCCACCCGCCGACGGCCGAGCCGAGCGCGGCGATCTCGCCGGCGATGTCCGCCCCCAGGGTGTGCGGGAATTCCACGCGCAACCGCGGCAGCCCCCGGCGCACCCACAGGTCGATGTGATTGAGCGCGACCGCCCGCACGCGCACCAAGGCCTCATGCGGACCCGGCTGCGGGGGCGGCACCTCCTCCAGCCGCAGGACCTCGGGACCGCCGTGTTCGTGCATGCGAACCGCCTTCACAGCTGCCTCCCTTTTCTGCTCGATGCCGGATCTGTCCGCCGCATCGCGCGATCGCCCGACTCCGCCATTTGCTGCATCCATATGTCCGCGAAACGACGATCCGTCGAATGCAGGACATGTGGATGCAGCGTCGAGGGGACGGTCATCTCAGGACTGCGTGCATCGCTCGCCCAATGGCGGGCCGTGGATCGGGTTCTCCATCCTGCAGGAGTGGCCGGGAGACGCGCATGAACGCGTCGACCGCCTGCTCCACCAGCACGTCCAGACCATTGACCGCCGCGTGCCCCGTCCAGCGGGCGTGTTTTAGCAAGACGGTCTCAAGTGGAGCATAGATCAGATCGAGCACTACCGCGCCGGGCCGCAGCCGCAGGGTCCGGCGCAGCGAAACTTCCAGATTCCGGGCGATCCCCGGCCAGGCCCGCGGCCACCACTCCACGGGCGGCAGCGCGCCCGCGGCCTGCAACGGTCGGATCCTCGGCGGATCGGCCGGCGCCAGCGGCGAGAAGGGCTCGAGCCAGGTCACGCGGTCGTCGGTCCGAACAGGCCCCGCCATACCCACGCTGCTGGCGTTGACCACGCTATCGACGCCGGCGAGGACGGTGTCCAGTTCGTCGGGACGCACCACGGTAACCTCTCCGCCGGCCTGCCGGATAATTCGTGCCGTCTCCGCTGCGCGCTCGGGCCGGCGGTTGCAGAGCAGAATTGTGGTTGCGGCCATTCCCCGGGCCACGGCGACCCCGACCGCCCGCGCCGCTCCACCGGCGCCGAGCAGGAGCAGAGAGCGCGACTGGTCTCCCGCGGACGACGCCCCGACGAACCGCCGCAGCACCGCCCGCGCCGCCGCGCCGTCGGTATTCGTCCCGAGAAGCTTCCCCTCCGGCGTGCGGAGGACCGTGTTCACGGCACCGATCGCCTCCGCGTCCGTGTCAACACCGTCGAGTTGGGCGAGGACGCGTTCCTTGTAGGGAACCGTGACGCTAAACCCGAGCAGAGCCGGTGCCGCGCGGCAGGCCGCCAGGAATGCGTCCACGCGCGCCGGCGCCACGTCGAAGGGCAGGTAGACCGCCGGCACACCGAGTGCGGCGAAGGCGGCGTTCCACATCACCGGGCTGCGGGAGTAGAGCGAAGGGTGATCGCCGAGAACGCCGGCGACCCGCGAGGCGGAAACGGCGGGCAAGTCGTTGAGAACATCCGGCCGGAGGGGCGCGAGAGGGTCGGCCGCGCTCACGCCGTCGCCAGCTGCAGTCGTTCCACGGCGGCCTCCAGAATGGCCCGGGTGCTGCTCGTGCCGACGCGGTTGGCCCCCGCTTCCAGCAGCCGCAGGGTGTCGTCCAGCGTCTTGATCCCGCCCGAGGCCTTCACGCCCACCCCCCGGGGCAGCGTGCTCCGCAGCAACTTGATGTCCTCCACTGTCGCGCCGCGCAGCCCGTAGCCGGTGGAGGTCTTGACGAAATGCGCGCCCGCCTCCGCCGCCAGCTGCGCCGCCCGCATCTTCTGCTGATCATCCAGATAGCCAGTCTCGATGATCACCTTGACCACGCCGCCGCGGGCCGCGGTTACCGCCGCCTCCACCTCACGGGAGATGACGCGCTCCCGCCCCTCGCGCATCGCCCCGATGTTGATCACCATGTCGAACTCCACCGCGCCGGCGGCGCGCATCTCCCGCACCTGGGTCGCCTTCATGCGCACGGTCTCGCCGCCGTGGGGGAAACCGATGACGGTGCCCACGTGCGCGAGCGCGTCCGCCAGCAGCCGCACGGCGAGCTTGACGTAGGAGGGCTTGACGATGATCGTGCGCACGCCGAACTCGCGCACGACGCGCACGCCTTTGAAGACCTCCTCCTCGGTGTGCACCGGGCTGAGCACCGAGTGGTCAAGCACCCGCGCCAGGCGGCGGGGGGTCCAGTAACTCGCCGTCGTCATCGCACCTACTCCTTCACGGGGCCGCGGCGTCCGGGATCCGCATGCGCAGCGGGCCTTCGGCCACCACCCGTCCCGTGCCGTAGTCTAGCGTGACCCGCTCCGCCCAGAGCACCCGGCCGCGCTGCTCGACGCGCACCGCGCCGGTGAGGATCGCCCGCTTCGCGGGGGCCAGCAGCGTGAGCGCGTCGGCCCGGGCGGCGATGTCGCCGAAATGCACGCGCACGTCGCCCCACATCCGGACCTCCTTCAGCCCGATGCGCGCCTCCAGGCGCGCCCCCGCGGCGACACCCTGCGGCGTCTGCACGCGCACCTGCCCTGCCAGCATCAGGAGGCCGGTGCGGCGCTGGAACTGCAGCCGCGTCCCCTCCGCCCGGATGTCCGGCGGCGCCTCCATGCGGACGCGGCCGGCCGCGGTCACACGCTCATCGGCCAGCCTCAGGGTGATCTCCCCGGCGGCGATGCGCGTGCTCTGCAGTTCAATAGAGGCGTCGCCCTCAGCCTTTACCTCGGTCAGGCGTGTGGTGACGTAGTGTACGGTGAGCCGGCGCCCGCGCAGCACGCCCTGGGGGCCGCGTGCCACACCGGGGGTGAAGACGGCGACGCGGCGGCGGGTGTCCAGCACGACGCGGGCACCCTCGGCAATATAGGTCCCGTCGGCGATGCGCACGCTGCCGGTGGCGATGACCATCCCGGCCGCGTCGGTGGTCATCTCCGCGGCGGTGATGGTGAGACCGGCTCCCGCCGCGGCGGCACCGTCCGCAAGAAGCGCGAAGCACAACGCCGCCAGCAGAGCCGCGGTCGAGGCGAGACGGCGCACCGGCTCGTCTACTCCCGGTCGATCTGCGCCCGCTGCAGCCGCCCGCTGAAGTCGATGTAGACGGCCTTCCACTCGCTGAAGACGTCCAGGACCTGCGTCCCGCCCTCCCGGTGGCCGTTGCCGGTGTTCTTGGTGCCGCCGAACGGCAGGTGCACCTCCGCCCCGATGGTGCCGTGGTTGACGTAGACGATGCCCGTCTCGATGTCGTCGATCGCCTCCATCGCCGCGTTGATGTCGCGGGTGAAGATCGAGGCGGACAGCCCGTACGGGGTGCCGTTGACGATCGCCACCGCCTGCTCCAGCGAGTCCGCTTCGATCAGGTCGGTGACCGGTCCGAAGATCTCCTCCTGCTCGATGCGCATCCCCGGCCGCACGTTGTCGAAGATGGTCGGCGCGTAGAAGTAGCCGCGGGCCAGCGCGCCGTCGGCGATGCGCGCCCCGCCGGTGAGGAGACGGGCGCCCTCCCGCTTCCCGATCTCCACGTACTCGTGGACGCGCTGCAGTTGCGACTCGCTGACGACCGGCCCCACGTGGACGGCGATCAAGGATTCCGTGGTGCGATCGCTCGACGACCTGCTTCAGACG
>CAYHPT010000028.1:0-639 GCA_964358435.1 uncultured bacterium
TGACCCCCGTGTCGGTGAAAACGGTCTGCTCCAGGGTGTCGTTCACCAGTGAGAACGTCGCGCCCGTCTCGGCCCCCTCCTGGTTGAGTTTGCCGCGTGTCACGTCGTCCCCGGTCGGGGGCGCGGAGTCGGTCCGGCTGCACCGCGAGATCGGCCGGGAGGCCGCGGAGCGGGGAGTGGCCCTGCTCGTCGCCGTCGGTCCGGAGGCGGAGGCGCTGGCGGGAGGCGCCCGGGAGATCATGGCGGCCGACCGCGTCGTCCACGTGCCCGACCGCGAGGCCGCGATCGCGGTGTTGCGCTCGGCGATCCGCCCGGAGGACGTCATCCTGGTCAAGGGGTCGCGCGCCATGGGACTTGAAGCAGTCGTGGAGACGCTGCGGGCCCGCCCGGTGAGGAAGTAGCGTGGAGCGCGCGGCCCTGGCGGCGACGCTGGCGATGCTGCTCGTGCTGCTGTCCGGGCGCACCGTGATCGCGCAGCTGGCCGCCTGGAACGTCCGCCAGGCGATCCGCGAGGACGCCCCGGAGCGGCACCGCGGGAAGGCCGGCACGCCGACCGTCGGCGGGCTGCTGCTGCTGGCCGCGGCGATCGTCGGCACGGTCGTAGTGGCACCGCCGACCCTGCCGGTGACCCTGGTCCTG
>CAYHPT010000028.1:649-8898 GCA_964358435.1 uncultured bacterium
CTGCTCAAGGTGCGCCGCGGCCGGAACCTGGGCCTGCGGGCCCGGGAGCGCCTGGCTGCGCAGACGCTGCTGGCCGCGGCCATCGCCCTGTACGTGACCCTCGCGGTATCGGGAGGATCAACGCTCGCGCTGCCGTGGCTGGGCAGGGTGAATCTGGGGTGGGTCTACGTGCCGTTTGGGATTGCCTTCGTCCTGGGATTCGTCAACGCGGTGAACCTGGCCGACGGTCTGGACGGACTGGCGGCCGGCCTGAGTGCCATCACCGCGGGGGCCTACGCGGCGATCGCCTTCCGCGCGGGGTGGCCGGACCTCGGGCTGCTCGGGGCGGGCGTGGCCGGCGCGTGCATCGGGTTCCTCTGGTTCAACGCGCACCCGGCCGAGGTCTTCATGGGCGACACGGGGAGCAATGCGCTGGGCGCGGGACTGGCGGGGCTGGCCATCCTGACGAAGACGGAACTCACGCTGGTCGTGGTCGGCGCGGTGTTCGTGGCGGAGGCGCTCTCGGTGTTGGGGCAGGTGGCCTACTTCAAGGCGACCGGCGGCCGACGTATCTTCCGGATGAGCCCGCTGCACCATCACTTCGAACTCGGCGGGTGGACGGAGACGCAGACGGTCACACGCTTCTGGCTGCTCGCCGCCCTGGCCGCCCTGATTGGCTTGCTGATCGTGTTCTGACGTGATCTGGGATGAACACTTCGGGGCATCAACAGACCGGAGCCGACTTCTGCGTCACCGGCGTGAATATCCGGGGCCCGGGCGTGTTTGAGTTCCTCAACAGCGTGAGGTAGTCTGCGCGAGGTGCGCCACTGTGGACGCCCTTGAGTTGTTCCTCCGGCAGCATGCGATCGCCCACTCCGCCCGGGTGGCCGCGGGGGAGCAGCGGTCCAGCGAGGATCTCATCCTCCGCCACCTCGATGAGGCACAGATGCGGGCCCGGCCCCACGGCTTGAACTCCCTGGCCTGGCTCGTGTGGCACATGGCGCGATCCGAGGACGTCGGGATCAACGTCGTCATCGCTGGGCAGCGCCAGGTGTTTGACGAGGGAGACTGGGCGGTGCGGCTGAACGTCCCGCGGCGTGATGTGGGGACGGGGATGTCGGCCGACGAGGTGGCGGAACTCAGCGAACAGATCCGCATTCCCGAACTGCGGCTTTACCGGGCGGCGGTGGGGCGGCGGACGCGGGAAGTCGCGACGGCCCTGCCGCCGCCGGCGTGGGGTGAGATCGTCGATGCCGCGGCCACAGCGCGGGCGCGGGCGGAGGGTGCCTACGGTCCAGGGGCCGAGTGGCGGGAGCGGTTCTGTACGGGAATGTCTAAGGCCTGGTACTTCTACTTGATTGCCGGGGGCCACAATCACCTTCACCTTGGGCAGGCTCGCGGGGTGCGGAAGTTGCTGTTGGGCCGGGGTCAGGTATGATCCTGCCGGGACTGCGCGGCCGGTCCGTGCACGTCATCGGGCCTTCGGGGACGGAGGGCTCGGCGGTGATCGACTTCCTGTTGAGCCAGGGGGTGACGACGATCACCGCGCACGACCTGGCGGCCACCCCCGAGCAGTTTGCCGAGACCTTCCACCGCACTCATCAATGGGTGGAACCGGACGATCGCGACGCGGCGCTGGCCCGTCTGCTCGATTCCCCGGTCCTGATCCACTACCGCGACCAGTATCTGACGGGCATCGAGCGGGCACACGTTGTCGTTGTGCCGCAGTCCTGGTTTCGTCACCCGGAGAACGCGCCGCTGCGCACGCTGCGGGAGCGGGGCGTGCCGTTCACTTCGCTGACGCGGCTCTTCTTCGAGACTTGCCCCTGTCCGATCATCGGCGTCACCGGGACGAACGGGAAGTTCACGGTGGCCACGCTCATCGACGAGATGCTGCGCGCGGCGGGCCGCACCGTCTTCTTCTCCGGCAACGATCGCACCCACGTCCCGATGCTCTACTACCTGGACCGCATCACGCCGGGGGCCTGGTTGGTCCTGGAGATCAGCAACCGGCAGCTGGTGGACCTGGACCGCAGCCCCCACATCGGCGTCGTCACCAACGTGGCACCGCACCACCTGGACGACCACGGGACGATGGAGGCGTACGCTCAGGTGAAGGCGACGCTGATCCGCTACCAGCGGTCGGGGGACCACGCCGTCCTGAATCGCGACAATCCCTACACGGAGGCCATGGCGAAGCAGGCCCGCGGGCGGGTATGGTGGTTCAGCGCGGAGCATGCGGTGGAGCGGGGGGCGTATCTCGACGGGGAGGCGCTGCGGCTGGCCGGCCCCGGAGCGCCGGCGATCCTGCCGGCCGCCGACCTGCGGCTGCCGGGCCGGGCAATGGTCGAGAACGCCCTGGCGGCCTGCGCCGCCGCGGCAATCGCCGGCGTCCCGCCCGCCGTCATGGCCGGAGTGCTGCGCAACTTCACGGGGCTGCCGTACCGCTTCCGCCTGGTCGGCGAGCACGGCGGCATCGCCTTCTACGAGGACTCCCTGGCCACCAACCCCACCGCCGCGGCCGCAGCCATCCGCAGTCTCGACCGGCCCTTCCTTCTTATGGCCGGCGGCTTTCGCCGCGACGCCACCCCGGAGGACTTCCGGCCGATGACCGAGGCCCTCGCCGCCGCGGGCCGCTGCCGGGCCGTCCTGCTGATCGGCTCGACCGCTACGGTCCTCTCCGAGGCGCTCGCGACAATTCCTCCGGCAGCGCGTCCCCCGGTGATCATGGCGGGGACGCTGGAGGGGGCGATGGCGGAGGCGCGCCGGCTGGCGCGGCCGGGGGAGGCGGTTCTGCTCTCACCCGGGTGCGAATCGTTCGATCAGTTCGTCGATTACCGCCAGCGCGGTGACCGCTTCCGCGCGCTGGCAGAGGAGTCCGCGGCGGCCGGGGCCAAGTAAGACGCAACTGAATACCGCCGACCCTCATGGACGCCGTGCCTCGCCGCTCCCCAGACGTCTACCTCTTCGCCGCCACCGTGGCCCTGATCGGCATCGGGATTGTGATGATCTACAGCGCCAGTTCCATCGTCGCTCTGGACTGGTTCGGGGATGCCGCCTTCTTCCTCAAGCGGCAATTGCTCTGGAGCGTGCTGAGCCTGGGGGTCATGTCCGTGTCGCTGACCATCCACTACCAGCGGCTGCGGCGGATTACTCCGGCACTGCTCCTGTTGGTCGCGGTGGCGTTGGCTGCGGTACTGGCCCCCGGGATCGGCCGGGTTGCGGGCGGGGCGCGCCGCTGGCTGGTGCTGGGTCCGGCAAGCTTCCAGCCGGCGGAGGCGGCGAAGCTCATCCTGATCCTCTACCTGGCCAACTACCTGACCAACCGCGGCGCGGCGATCCGGCAGTTCCGGTCGCTGCGGCCGCCGCTGCTCGTCACGTCTGCGCTGTTCGTCCTCGTCGTGGTCCAGCCCGACATGGGGTCGGCCCTCCTGCTCGTCGGGATCACCGGGATGATGTTGTTCCTGGGCGGGGCCAGCATCTGGCACCTTGCCGGTGTGATGCTGGCCGGCATCCCGGCGTTGGCCGCGGTGACCATCCTCGAACCCTACCGCGTCCGCCGCCTGATGGCCTTCCTGGACCCCTGGCGTGATCCGCAGGGCAGCGGCTTTCACATCATCCAGTCGCTGCTGGCGCTGGGGTCGGGTGGGCTTTTTGGCGTGGGGCTGGGAGCCAGCCGGCAGAAGTTCTTCTACCTGCCCGAGCGGCACACCGACTTCATCTTTGCGATTCTGGGCGAGGAACTGGGACTGGTCGGCGCTGGGCTGGTCGTCGCGCTCTTCGCCTTTGTGGCCTATCGGGGGTTCCGCATCGCCCGGTCGGCGCCGGACCGCTACGGGGCGCTGCTCGCGGCCGGCATTACCAGCAGCATCGTGGGGCAGGCGATGCTGAACATCGGCGTCACCGCCGGGATCCTGCCGATCACCGGCGTGCCGCTGCCGTTCGTCAGCTTCGGCGGGTCCTCGCTACTCATGACCTGTCTTGGGGTGGGCATCCTGCTGAACATCTCGCAATACAGCGTCCGCCGCGCCCCGGCGGAGGTGCCGCTGTGGCAGCCGGCCAGGGAGATGGAGTGACGTGGCCGGCGCAGGATCGATGCGGCTCCTGATCACGGGTGGGGGCACGGGCGGCCACCTCTACCCGGGGATCGCGGTGGCCGAAGTCGTGCCGGCCCGCGTGCCGGGGGCGGAGATCCTGTTCGTCGGCGGGACGCGGCTGGAAGCCCGTGTGTTGCGGGAGGGGGGATGGTCCTTTGAGACCGTGGCCGCACACCCCTTGCCCCGCCGGATCGGCTTCTCTGTGGTTTCTTCGGCGGCGGTGAATTTCGCGGGGACGGTCCAGGCGCTCGGCCTGCTGCGCCGGTGGCGGCCGGAGGTCGTGCTGGCGACCGGCGGCTACGTGGCCGGTCCCGTCGGGCTGGCTGCGGTGATCCTGGGCATCCCGCTCGTCCTGCAGGAACAGAACATGCTCCCCGGCCTGGCGAACTTCTGGCTCGCCCGCTGGGCCCGGGCCATCTCCGTGCCCGCTCCGATGCCCGGATTCCCGGCCGACCGCGTCGTCGTCACGGGTGTGCCGGTGCGGCCGAGCGTCCTGCGCGGAGACCGGGCGCGCGCCCGCCGGGACTTCGGTCTGGCCGCCGACCGCTTCACGATCCTGGTGTTGGGCGGAAGCCAGGGCGCGCTGAGCCTCAACCGGGCGGTGGGCGAGGCGGCCACGTTGATGATGTACGAGCCCATCCAGATTCTGCACCAGACCGGGGGCGAGCATCTGGAGTGGGTACGGCGGGAGATCGGCCACCGCGAGCACGTGGGGCCGCCGGTGATCCGGCAGATCCCTCTGCCGTTCATCGAGCAGATGGGCGACGCCTATGCCGCGGCCGACCTGGTGATTTGCCGCGCCGGCGCCTCCACGCTGGCCGAGGTGACGGCCTGGGGACTGCCGGCGATCCTGGCGCCGTATCCGCACGCGGCGGGCAGGCACCAGGACGCCAACGCACGGCACCTCGCCTCGGCCGGCGCGGCCGAGGTCATCCCCGACGGGGAATTGACGGGACTTCGCCTGCAGGACCTCATCCGTGGCCTCCTCGGCGACCGGGTCCGGCTGTGGGCGATGGCCGAGGCGAGCCGGGGTCTGGGCCGTCCCGACGCCGCCGAGCGCGTGCTGGACCTGTTGCTTCTGGCGGCGGGGCGGAAGCCGGTCGCGGTGGTCCCGCAGCCGCCCGGGGAGTCTACCGGCGGTCAGCGCACCCACCGGCTCGGCGCGACCCGCATTCCCGGATAACGGGATGATCGACCCGCAGCAGCACGTCCACTTTGTCGGCATCGGCGGCGCCGGAATGAGCGCGCTGGCCGAGGTGCTGCTGGCGCGCGGGTTCACCGTCTCCGGGTGCGACATCCGCGAGTCCGAGGCGACCCGGCGGCTGGAGGCGCGCGGCACCGTCGTCCGCCTGGGGCACAGCGCCACCCACCTGCAGGGGGTAGACCTGGTGGTGGCCTCCCGGGCGGTGCGGGCCGAGAGCGCGGAACTCCTGGCCGCACTCTCGCAGGGCCTGCGGGTCTGGCACCGGGCAGAACTGCTGGGCCAGCTCATGCGCGAGGCGCGCTCCATCGCCATCGCCGGGACGCACGGCAAGACCACGACGACGGCGATGGCGGCGACGGTGCTGATCGAAGGCGGCCTCGACCCCACGGCGCTCGTCGGCGCGGACGTGGTGGAGTTTGGCGGCAACGCCCGCGTCGGCGCCCCGCCCTGGATGGTGGCGGAGGTGGACGAGAGCGACGGCTCGCTGCTGCACGTCGCGCCCTGGGCGGCGGCCGTGACCAGCCTGGACCTCACCGACCACGCCGACTTCTACGCCTCGCCCGAGCAGTTAGCGCACACGTTCCAGCGGTTTCTGGAGGGCGTCGAGCCGGATGGGTTCGCCGTCCTCTGCGCCGACCACCCCATCGTGGCGCGCATGGTCTCGGTGCTGCGGGTCCCCGCGATCACCTACGGCATTATCGGCGACGCGGACTTGGTGGCCGAGGTCCAGGAATTGAGCGGCGCGCACAGCCGCGCCCTGGTGCGGCGCAGAGGCAAACGCCTGGGGCGCCTGACCCTGCAGGTCCCCGGACGGTACAACGTCGCCAACGCGCTGGCGGCCACGGCCATCGGCCTGCAAGTCGGGATCCCCTTTGAGGCGATCGCGCGCGGCCTGGCGGCGTTCCGCGGCGTGCGCCGCCGTTTCGAGATCCGCGGGGACGTGGACGACATCCTCGTGGTGGACGACTACGCGCACAACCCGGTGAAGGTTGCGGCAGTGCTGCGGGCGGCACGGGAGTGCTGGCCGGGCCGGCGCGTCGTGGCTATCTTCCAGCCGCACCGCTACACTCGCACGCAGAGCACCCACGCGCAGTTCGCCGATGCGTTCCGCGATGCGGATGAGGTGTATATCACCGAGATCTACCCGGCGGATGAGGAGCCGATCCCCGGCGTCAGCGCCGCCCTGATCGTGGAGGCGGTGCGCCGCCGGCGGCCGGTGCACTTCATGCTTGCCGCGGAGGAGGCGGCCGAGCACGTCGCGGGGCAGGCGCGCGCCGGCGACCTGATCCTGACCCTCGGTGCGGGCGACATCGGCGCGGCCGCGGATGCCATCGTCGAGCGACTGCGCGTCCGGGTGCGGCCGTGACACCCCGCTCGGTGGCGTCCCTGGAGGAGGAACTGCGGCAGCGGGCGCGGGACGTCCGTGTGCACGAGCCGCTGTGGAAGCACGTGTCCATGCGCATCGGCGGACCGGCAGGCCTGCTGGTTATCCCACGGAACGTGGGGGAACTGCGCGCCACGGCCGCCTTCCTTTTTGGACAGGGCGTGCCCTTCGTCACCCTCGGCCAGGGCTCGAACATCCTGGTGGCCGACGCGGGCGTGCGCGGCGTCGTCATCAAGATCGGGAAAGGCATCGACCGGGTGCGCTTTGCTGGCGCCAGGGTGGTCGTGGAGGCGGGGCACGGGCTGCCGCACCTGGCGCAGGAGGTGGCACGGCGCGGTCTGGCCGGATTGGAGTTCGCCGCGGGCATTCCGGCCTCCGTGGGCGGCGCGGTCGTGATGAACGCCGGCGCCCACGGTCACAGCATGAGTGAGGTCGTGGATCGCGTGTCGGTGGTAACGCCGCAGGGAGCAGAGGTGCTGTCCGCGGCCGACCTGCGATTCGCCTACCGGACGTCGGTGCTGCAGGCGCGGCCGGTGGTGGTGCTGGAAGCCGAACTCCACCTGACCCCCGCGCCGGCCGACGAGGTGCGCCAGCGCATGGAGGCCTGGCTGGCGCAGCGCAACGCCACCCAGCCGATCGGGCCGCCGAGTTCGGGGTGCGTCTTCCGGAACCCTGCGGGGGATCACGCCGGCCGGCTGATCGAGGCCGCCGGCGCGAAGGGGCTGGCCGTGGGCGACGCCGTCGTCTCCAAGATCCACGCCAACTACATCGTTAACCGCGACCGCGCCACCGCAGCCCAGGTGCTCGCGCTGGTCGAACAGGTCCGGGAACGCGTCCGGCGCTCTTCGGGCCGCGAGCTCGAACTCGAGATCAAATTGCTGGGGGAGTTCTAGGCTGCGTTTCGCTCTGCTCATGGTCATCCTGCTGGCGGCGGCGAGCCTGCCCGCCTCGGCGCTCTTTGCCCTCCGGCAGATCGAGGTGGAAGGGGCGGAGACGCTGACGCCGGACGCGGTGCGTGCCGCGTCGGGGCTGGTGCCCGGGGCCCGCTCCATCTTCACGATCAACGCGCAGGAGGTGACCAGGCGCCTGCTCCGTCACCCCTGGATCGCTGCCGCCCAGGTGCGCCCCCGCCCGGCGCACACGATCCTCATCCGCATCCGCGAGCGCGTCCCGGTGGCGGCCGTCCCCGCCGCGCGGGGGTACGCGCTGGTGGATGCTGATGGGGTGGTGCTTGAGGTGCGGGAGGCACGCCCAAAGCTGGTCCTGGTCTCGGAGCGGGGCCGGCCACTTCCCTGGGTGGCGGCGGGGGAGGAGATCCCCTCGGCGGCGGTGCGCACCGGCCTGAACATCCTGCCCCAGCTGCCGGAGGCCCTCCGTGCCGAGGTGGCTCATCTGCAGGTCACGCGGACGCAGGAGGTTTTCCTCTACACCACGGACGGTTTGGAGATCCGGGCGGGTCCCCTGCTGGGGCTGCGGCAGCGCCTTACCGCGGCACCCGAGATCCTCCGAACCGTTCGGGCTCAGGGCACGCCTCTCGAGTATGTCGACCTCAGCCTGCCGGATCAGGTGATCATCAAGCCCCGCA
>CAYHPT010000029.1:0-8887 GCA_964358435.1 uncultured bacterium
GCGCTCCCGGGGATGACTCCCGCCGTCCCCTTCATGGCCACCGCCGTGCTGCTGCTGCCGCTGGTCGGCCTGGGGCTCTTTGCTGTGTCTGCGCGGGTGGCGGCGGGCGAGTTCCGCACCTATCCGGTGCTGGCGGTGAACCACCTCATCACCCTGGGATGGGGCACGCTGCTGGCGATGGGGTCGATCCACCAGATGTTCCCCGCCATGATCGGCGTGCCGCTGCGGCCGGGCCGCGCCGCGCTGGTGCAGTTCGGCCTCAGCCTCACCGGTGCGGTCGTTCTGGTGATCGGATTCCTCCTCCGGCACGTCGTCTGGATCGCGGTGGGCGGGACACTGGCGTGGATCGGCATCGTCCTCTTCGTCTGGCTGACCGTCCGGCTCATCCCGCAGCGCCGCCGCTGGCTGCCTGACGACCGGTGTCCTGCTCGCGCTGATCTACCTGCTGCTGGCCGCTACCTGGGGGCTGCTCATGGGCCTGAACTGGACGCGCCAGTTCTGGCCGGGGCTGCTGACGAACGCGGGCGTCGGCGTGCACGCGGCGTTGGGTGTGGGCGGATGGTTCGTTCAACTCGTCGTCAGCGTCTCGTACTACCTGCTGCCGCGCTTCATGGGCCTGCACCGTACTGGTCAGACGGCGCGCGGCGACATGGACGAGCATTCCAGCGGTGACGACGAGCGCGCACCCCGTCTGGCACCGGTCCTCATCCTTTTGAATACCGGCGTGATCCTGCTGCTGGTGGCCGCCTTTGCCGGATCATCGCTCCCGGCGCGGACGGGCGCGACGCTGCTTGCCGCCGCGGGCGTGCTCTACGCGGGCGACCTGGCCCGGATCCTGCGCGCCCGGCAGCGGACCAAGCCTGACCTGACCGTTCATCACTGGTGGGCGATCTGGGGGCAGACTGTCCTGCTGCTCATCCTCGCCGCGGTCTGGGCGGTGGGCGGATTTGCCGAGGAGGGCCGCAGGGTGGCCGCGGCCGCCGTGATGCTGCTGCTGACCGGATGGCTGACCCTGGCGATCATGGGACAGCTCTACAAGGTCACACCGTTCCTGATGTGGTACTACCGCTTCGCGTTGGGGATGCCCGCCGCTGAGGTGCCTCGTCTGGCGGCGCCGTATTATCCTCTCGTTGGTGTTCCGCCCTTCTATCTCAGTGTGGCGGGCAGCACGTTGCTGGCGGCCGGCGTGCTCTTCACGGCGCCGCTGCTGGCGACGGCCGGCAGCCTCCTCCTCTTGATCGCGGTGCTGGCCTTCTGGTACGTGATGGCGGTCTCCTGGATCCGCGCCGCGGCGCGGCAGGCAGAATAGTACACCGCGGGTTGCTCGCGGTGGGCTACTTGCCGACGTCCACAGGAATCCGGGCCTCAATTGGCGCGCCAGCCCGCCGCTAGAAGCGCAGCCAGGCCGGCCCGTAGAGCAGCGTAACGACGCCCAGCACGGTCCACAGAGCGGTCCTGACGCTGTGCACAGGGCGGTTCTGCCGGAACTCCCGGACGGTCTCGATGATCGGGAGCAGTGTCACGATCAGGACCAGCCAGGGGCCGATCCCGCCCAGCCAGGTCACGACGACCGGGTTGGCGCGCCGGGCGACTTCCAGCACCGCCATGAGGATCCAGAATGCGGCAAAGCCTCCGCGCATCGGTCCGCTCAGTCCCCGCCGGGCAGCGTCATCCGGCGATCACTTCACCACGACGGTCATGGTCATCCCGGCTTCCTTGTGTCCCGGGATGTCGCACTCGATCTGGTATGTCCCCGACTTCAGGTCAACCTCCAGTTCGCCTGACTTCCCCGGCTGCACGGTTTCCAGCTTCTTGTCGGTGCCGACGATCACAAAGGAGTGTTCCACGGCGCCGGCATTCTCAAGTTCAAACTTGACCTTCCCCGCCTTGACCTCGACGGTCGCCGGTTCGAACTTGAACTCGGTCATCTTGATCTTGACTTCCTCCTCGCCTGCGGGGGCCGCGGGCTGGGCCTGCTCGGCCGGGCCGGGCTGAGGGGCGGGCGCCTGCTCCGCCGGCGACGGCTGCGCCGCGGGCGGCTGCTGCGCCGATCGTCCGCCGCAGGCCGCCAGGAGCAACACCGCGGCGATGACAAGGACAAGCGTTCTCATCCGTTCTTCCCTCCGTTCTGTTAGGTCGTACCCCGTGGTTGTGCCGCTGCTGATGCTACTACGAGGCCGGCAGGTGCATCATATCGGTTGGGTTTCCGATTTTGAATAGGGTGCTCGCCTGATCCGCTGCGGTCAGACGCCCAAGAAGACACCGCGCTCGCGGAGGCGTTGCCGCAGCGTCGCGGCGGGCAGGTTCGGGGGTGACACGCCCGACCGTTGTGCCAGGGCTGCCGCGGTGCCGGCCGCCTGGGCGATGGCCATGACGATGGCGGAGACGCGGAAGGCGGCGAAGGCTTCGTGGGTGGCCGAGATGCAGCGCCCGGCCGCGATAAGATTGTCCGCGCCCTGCGGCAGCAGCGACCGGTAGGGGATCGTGTAGTACTCTCCCGGCGGCAGCCGGCGGGCGATCAACCGGGCCGACGCCGGATCGTGAATATCGATGGGATAGGCGCCGCAGGCGATGGCGTCGGGGAACTTACGGCCGGCGAGGATGTCTTCCTGCGTGAGCACGTACTCGCCGACGATGCGGCGCGTTTCACGTACCCCGATCTGCGCCGGCGTTTCCAGTAGGTACGCTGCGGCGAAACCGGGGAGATGCTGCCGCAGGAAATCCACCACCTGATAGGCCTGCTGCCGGCCTTCCACTTCGGCCTGGGCCAGATCCCGGCCCACCGTGCCCAACCGTCCCAGCACCCGGGTCGTGTTCACGACCGCCTCCCCGGGCCGCACACCTTCAAAGATCAGCAGGCGGTCCCGCGGGATCGTCCACTCGCCCCGCGCGCGCGCCGCGGAGACCAGCGAGGTGAAGCCGGCGAAGCCACGCATCGGGAGGCGGCGCAGCCACTCGATATCAATGCGTGCGTGTACGCCCTGCCCGTGCTGGATCTCCTCGTCATGCGCCGACAGATAGGTCATCACGGCGTCCCACTCCACGCCGCCGAGGCGGAACATCAGCGTCATCGGCTGCGTCTGCTGGTCCCCCTCGCGCCCGACGACCACGGGGCATCCCGCGCTGACCGCCAGATCGGCATCACCGGAGGCGTCGACAAAGATCGGCGCCTTCAGTTCCTTCGCGCCGTCCTTCTGCCAGACGCGCACGCTCTCCACACGCCCGCTGCGGGATACGGCGTCCAGGAAGACGGTGTGCAGCCACAGGTCCACGCCCGCTTCCACCGCCATCTCCAGATAGACGCGCTTGAGCCCCTCGTAGTCGAACGGTGTGACCGTGTAGCAGAAATCGATCGGATCGGGGACGTGGCCGGGGGAAGCGCCGAGCGCGATCAGGCGGTCCACGATCTCCTGCGGGATACCGCGCACTACCTGCTGCTCGCCGGCGTGGAAGCCCATCATCGGCGCCACCATCGCCGCGGTGAGCGTCCCGCCGAGGAAGCCGTAGCGTTCGACGCAGGCGACGCGGGCCCCTTCGCGCGCGGCGGCGATGCTGGCCACCGTGCCCGCGGGGCCGCCGCCGATGACGACGACGTCGAACTCGTAAGTCACGGCCGTCCTCTGGCGAATCGACTGGGAGAGAAGGGCGCGAGATCAGCGTCGACCTCACCCCGGGTGATCAGGTCCGCGACGACCAACGCGGTCACCGGCGCCAGCGTGATCCCCAGCATCGCGTGACCTGTCGCCACAAAGAGGTTCTCGAACCGGGGCGCCCGGCCGATGATGGGTAGCCCGTCCGGCGTCAGAGGCCGCATCCCCGCGCGGTTCTCCGCCTGCTCCGGCCGCCACCCCGGCAGGTAGCGGGTCGCCAGGCGCGTCATGGCGTCGATCCGATATGCATCCACCTGCGGGTTGATCCCCGACAGTTCCAGCCAGCCGGCGATGCGGGAGGCGCCGTGGAACGGGCTGCAAACGATGCGGGCTCCGCTGAGGTAGATCGGCCGGTGGAAGAGTGGAGCGGCGGAGGGCGCGGTGACACAGTATCCTTTTGCCGCCTGCACCGGGAGCGTGAAGCCGCACCGTCTGGCCACTACGCCCGACCAGACCCCGGCCGCCATCAAGACCCGGGCGCCCGCAAGGCTTCGGTGGCTCGTGTCGACTGAGAGCGCGGTGCCGTTCCGCCGCCGCACGCCGGTGACGGCGACGCCCGCCCGCAGGTCCGCGCCGAGCTGGACCAGCCGCTGCCGGAGGCCGTCCAACAGCGTCTCGGGTCGGACATGCCGTTCGATCTCCACCAGGAGCCCGGCGGCGACTTCCGGACCGAGCGCCGGTTCCAGGTCGTGCAGGTCGTCTGCACCCAGCATCTCGGGGTGCCGGTACCCATACGGTTCCAGGCGGTCCAGATCTTCCAGCAGATGCGCCGCGTGCGCCCGGTCCAGGTAGGCGAAGAGCACCCCGGACCTGTGCATCTCAAAGGAGACGCCGTCCTGCTGCAGCGCGTCGTAGAGCGCCATCGTGCGGCGGTTGAGCGCGGCCACCGCCTCCAGGCCGCGCGCATAGTCCCGCGCATTGCTGTGCCGCCAGAAGGACAGAAGCCATCCGGTCAACTTGGGCAGGGCCAGCGGGTTGAGAAAGAAGGGGCTGGCCCGTCGGAGCATGGACGGGAGGACCGAGCGGATCACCCCGGGCGCCGGCAGCGGTCCGGAGAAGGTCGGCACCACCCATCCGCCGCTGGCCGAGGAAGCCGCACCCGGCTTCTCCCCATCGAGCACTATGACGCGCTCCCCGCGCCGCGCGAGTTCGTGCGCGCAGGACAGTCCGATCACCCCGCCCCCGATGACGACTGTTGTGCTCATCCCAGACGGAACTCGATCGCCGCCTCAAAGAGGCGGTGCCAGGGGAAGGTGACGCGGCGCACGGTGACCGGCGTGCCCAGCGAGGATGCGAGCAGCGGCAGGACGGTCTCCCCGAAGGCCTGACGGGCGACTTCCTCGAGTGCCGGTTCGTGCGCGCCGAGCGCCCCGGGGTCACCGCCATGCTCACGGAGCCAGACGGCCAGGTGCGGGCGCACCACCGCCTGATAGCCCCAGTCGTCGAGCAGGCGGGCGACCACCAGGCGCCGCGCCGCGGCCGGGTCGCCCGGGACGGTCCCGCGGCCCACGTGATCGATAGTCACGGCCTGCGCGATCGCGGAGCCCAGCGCGTTGCTCGCGGTATTCCAGCCGGCATAGGCCGCGACGCCGCCGCTCTCCGGACGCTCCAGCAGCGCCGCGACCAGCGCGCGGTCAGCCCCGTTCGCGTAGCGCACGTCGGCCAGCGCCACGATGCGCCCGCCCGCGGCCTCCTCCGACAGTCGAGCCGCCGCGCTGGCGCCGGCCCCGTCGCGCTCATCTTCCTGATCCCGGGCCTCGCGCTGCCGCTCCTCGTCGAAGTTGTGCACCCAGAGGAGGATCTCCTCACCCGCGGTCACGACGCGGCACCCCGCCGCCTCGATGTGCTCCCGCACGGTCTCCGCGAGCGGCGTCGATTCGTAGGCCGGGACGCGGTCCATCGCGTTTGGAAACGTATACACGACCCGCACCGCCGGACGGTGTACGGCCAACTCATTGAGCCAGTGGGCGAAGAGGACGGCGCCCAGTTCGTCGGCGCCGGTGGTGAGCATCGCGTTGGACGCCCCGGCCACGCGGGCCAGGCGCTCGAGGGTCTCGCGGTCTATGCGCGAGAGCCCCGCGGCGGTCGTGTCGTCCTGCCCAATGAGAAGAGCGCGGAGGGAGCCCTTCGCCGCCGCGATCAACAGTTCGGCGTTGAGCAGCAGGTGCCGCCGGCGGTGCTGCAGCACGGCTTCGATCACACTCGAGGGAAGCCGCTCCAGGGCCTCGGTGACTCTGCGTCCGGCCGCGGCGTCCCCCATCCAGCCGTACTGGTCGGCGGCGATGGAGTAGGCGCGCAGCGCCTCTCCGTGGGTTTCCCAGTATTGTGGATCTTCGTCACCGCCGCCGTGCACCGGCGTCCGCGGGATCACCGCGGAGAGGTAGGCTGGCACCTGCCCGGCGAGCGCGTAGACCTGATCGAGCCAGGGGAGGAGGTTGCGCCAGTGGCGCTGACTTGTCCGGGACGCCACCAGGCCGCCGAAGCAGAGCATTTCTATGGAAGCGATGCACGCGGCCGGGGCGGAGCGCTCCAGCTGGGTGTGGATCCAGGACCAGATCGCGTGCACGTCCGCCGCGCGCGTGCGGGAGCCCAGCATGGTCCGGTCCGGCGTCTGCACGGCGACCCCCGCCGCGGCGGCCAGGTCGAGGACGGCGTCGCGCGTCGCCGGCCGGTCGTCGAGGGGGATGAAGAGCAGCGCGGGGCGCTCCGGGTCAGGGGCCATCTAGCGGATCGCTCCCAACGTGATCCCGCGCATGAAGTACCGCTGGGTAAAGAGGAAGACGATGATGATCGGCACGGTCATCATCACCGCCCCGGCGGCGATCAGCCGGGTGTTGTGGGCGAAGAGCCCGGAGAGGTAGAGCAGCCCCACGGCCAGCGGGTACTTCTCCGGCGACTTGAGCACGATCAGCGGCCAGAGGAACGAGTTCCAGAAGGCCACGAACTCGAAGATCGCCAGCGTGGCCACCCCCGGTGCGATCAATGGCAGCATCACCCGCCACCAGATGCCCAGCTCGGAGGCGCCGTCGATGCGGGCGGCATCCTCCAGTTCCTGCGGAATGGAGAGGTACTGCTGGCGCAACAGGAAGATGCCGAAGACGCTGACCGCGCTCGGCAGCACCACGGCCGCGTAGGTGTCGATCAGGTGCAGGCGGGGCAGCGTCACGAAGTTGACGATCAACCCGACGTGGGAGGGGAGCATGAGGGTACTGAGCAACACGAAGAAGATCAGGTTGCGGCCGGGGAAGCGCATCCGTGCCAGCGGGTAAGCGGCCAGCGAGCAGAGCAGCAGGTTGAGGCCGACCCCCGCCCCGGTGATAAGCAGCGTATTCACCAGGAAGCGCGGGATGGGCATGGTGCGCCAGACGCCCACGAGGTTGTCGAACCCCAGCGGCCAGGGCGGTGGCGGCGGGAACCCGAAGACGCGCCCCTGAGTGCGCAGGGCGGTGGAGAGGAGCCAGAGGAAGGGGAAGGCCGTGAAGACCGCCAGGGCGCTTAGCGCGAGGTAGATGCCCAGCGTCTTCAGGCGCCTGGAGACCCGGCGATCCTCCTTAGTAATACTCGAACCCTCCCCGGCGGAAAACGGCGAAGTTCAGCGCAGACAGGATCATGATCCCGACCGCCAGCACCACGGCCAGCGCCGCGGCGTAGCCGAAGTCGAACTTCTGGAACCCGACGTCAAAGATGTAGAAGAACATCGTGAAGGTGCGGAAGATCGGCCCGCCGCCGGTCATGACGTAGATTTCCTCGAAGACCTTCAGCGCGGCGATCGTGGAGATCGTCGAGGCCACCAGGATGGACGGCCGGAGCAGCGGCAGCGTGACGTGGCGGAAGACCTGCCACCGGCCGGCCCCGTCGATCATTGCCGCCTCCTCGTACTCCGGCGAGATCGCCTGCAGCCCCGCCAGGTAGATCACCATGTAGTAGCCGAGGCCCTTCCAGAAGGTGACGAACATCACGGAGTAGAGCGCCAGGTCGGGGTTGCCCAGCCAGGAGATCGGCCGCTCGATCAGGCCCAGCGAGAGGAGCGCGTAGTTGATGATCCCGTCCTGCTCGTACAGCCAGCGCCACAGCAGGCCGACGACGACCACCGAGGTGATCACCGGGAGATAGTAGGCGGCGCGGAACCAGGTAATCCCCCGCAGACGCCGGTTCACGGTGATGGCCAGCAGGATCGAGCCGAACTGCAGGATGGGCACGACCAGGATGTACTTCAGTGAGTTCGAGAGGGCGATCCAGAAGAACCGGTCCGCCCAGAGCGTCCGGAAGTGCTCCAGGCCGATGAAGCGCGCCGGTTCCATCCCCAGCAGGGTCCGCAGATTGTAGGCAAAGAGGCTGAGCACCGTCCCGAAGCCTACCGGATAGAACGTGAAGACGCCGAGCAGGACGAGCGCGGGCAGCATAAACAGGTAGGCGACGAGCGCGGTGCGCCACTGGCGGCGGTTCAACCCGAGGAAGCGCGGGCGGACCACCGGGCCCGGGAGGACCGCGCTTACGCCTTGAGCACGTTGCATAAGCGGCGCAGCGATTCGACGTAGTGGTAGTTGACCGAGCTATGGTCGTCGTCGAACTCCTGGTACTCATGCCGGATGCCCAGGCGTTCCATCCGCCGGTGCAGGATGCGCGCCCCGTGGTGCAGGTTGTACTGGTCGCGGCTGCCGCATTCAAAGTAGATCATCCGCAGCGACCGGAGGTTGTCCGCGGAGCGCTCCACCATGGTCACGGGATCCCACTCCAGCCAGCGGCCCCAGATCGCGTCATTCACTTCCCCGGTCTCCGGGTCGAAGGGCAGGTCGAAGCCGTGGGGACTCTCCGGGTTGGGGGAGTAGGCCATCGCCATGGCCACCACCGAGACCATCGCCCGCACCATCTCGTCGGTCTTCTTCGGCGCCTCGTGGAAGGCTTTGAGGAATCCTTCAAACCCGCCGTGCTTCCGGAAGGTGTCCGCCGCCTTCCAGAAATCCACCTTGTAGCAGGCCTCGAAGTACATGTCCCCGCTGTGCGCGGCGACGGCGCCGAAGAGCTGCGGGTTGCGCATCGCCAGCACCAGCGCGCCATATCCGCCGCTGGATTTGCCGTTGACGCCGCGGTGGTTGCGCGAGGCCATGGTGCGGTAATAGGTGTCGATGTACGTGACCAGTTCCTTGACCGCGTCCTCGTACCGTCCGGTGGCGGAGGAGTTGATGTACTGGCTGCCGCCGTACTTCGTCCAGCCGTCGGCGAGCTCGCGGATCACG
>CAYHPT010000030.1:0-8535 GCA_964358435.1 uncultured bacterium
CGGCGGAGAGGCGGCCGGCGAGAATGCCGGCGCCGAGACGGAGATCGGTCACATCGTCAGGATATCAGGCGCGTGCTAGAAGCGGCGGGCTCCCAGATAGCGCTGGCGGTAGTAGTCTTTGCTCAGCGGGGTAATCGTGACGCTGCCGTAGCCGGAGGAGGAGTGAATGAAGAGACCGTCGCCCAGGTAGATGCCCGCATGGGACGGGCCGCGGCGGTACGTCGTGAAGAAGACCATGTCGCCAGGCATTACTTCGCCCTCGGGCACCGGCCGGCCCGCCTGATACATGGCGTAGGTGGTGCGGGGCAGGGTGACACCGGTGCGCGCGAAGACGTACTGCAGGAATCCCGAGCAGTCGAAGGCCGACGGACCCGTCGCGCCCCAGCGGTAGCGCGTCCCGATGAACCGCCGGGCCAGGCCGATGAGACTGTTCGCCCAGGCGGCGCCGCGATAGGATGGGGCGACGATGCGGCGCAGCGGCGCAGTCGGTGTGCGGACGGTGGGCCGCCGGGCCGGTTCGGGCGGCGCCTTCACCTGCAGCACCTGTCCGATCCGCAGCGTGTCCTCCTCACCGATCCCGTTCACCGCGGCGACTTCCTGCACGGACATGTTGAACCGCCGCGCCAGGGTCCACAGCGAGTCGCCCGGCTGAATGCGGTACTGGACGTACTTGCGGGAGGGCGCGGCACTCTCCCGCGGCCGCGCCGTTGCGGGCCCGGCCTTGACCTTCAACACCTGCCCCAACTGCAGCGGGGCATCGGGAGCGATGCCGTTGAGCGCCGCCAGCTCTTCGACGCGCATATCGAACCGGCGCGCCAGCGCCCAGAGAGTGTCTCCGGATCTGATCTTGTAGGTCGTGTAGCGTGTTGTCGCCGCGGTCTTCCCGTCGGCGCGCCGCGGCGGAGATGCGGGGATGACCAGGCGCTGACCGGGCTGTAGTACGTCCACGTTGCGGAGGTGGTTGGCGCGGGCGATGGCGTCAATCGAGATGCCGTGGGTGGACGCGATCGCCCAGAGAGTCTCTCCGGGCTGGACGATGTGGGTCGCGTCGGCTAACGCCGTGCCGGCGGCGAAAGCGACGAACAGGATGGTGCAGGCGAGAACGCGCATCCGCGCCTCCGGTTCTGATCGCGATGAGGAGTCTGCCGGAACGGCGCGTCTCGGGGCGGAGCGAAGAGCGTCGTGCTCGCTCCACGCGCGTTCGTGAAACTTGTACATTCTCGATCGAGGCCGAAAATCCTGCCGCTGCCCGGCCGCGACCGGGCAGGACACGGGGTTTACCGCGTCCCGTTGCCGCCTCACATCGAGCGCAGGCGCCGCACCCGCTCCTCGATCAGCGGGTGGGTGTTGAACAACCCGTTCAGCGTGCCGCCCCACTCCTTGAGCGGGTTGACGATATACAGGTGGGCGGTCGCCTTATTGGCCACCTCCAGGGGCTCTTTGTCCGCGTCGAGTTTTTCCAGCGCGCTGGCCAGTCCTTCGGGGTAGCGCGTCAGCATCGCCCCGCCGGCATCGGCCAGGTACTCCCGTTGCCGCGAGATGGCGAAGCGGATCAACTGCGCCGCGATCGGCGCGAAGATCGCCAGGAGGAACGCCAGCGCCAGGAAGAGCGCCCCACCGCTGTCGCGGGAGCGGCCGCGCCCGCCGACCCGGCCGAAACGCCAGAACCAGTCGCTGACCAGGGCGACGATCCCCACCAGCACCACCACCAGCGTGGAGAGGCGGATGTCAAAGTGCTGGATGTGGGCCATCTCGTGAGCGATCACACCCTCCAGTTCCAGGCGGTGCAGTTTCTCTAGCAGGCCGGTGGTGACGGCAATCACGGCGTGCGCGGGACCGCGTCCCGTGGCGAAGGCGTTGGGAGCCGAGTCCTGGATCAGGTAGAGGCGCGGCCTGGGCAGACCCGCGGCGATGGCCAGCCCCTCCACCGTGTTGTGCAGGAAGGGATACTCCTCGGGGGTCAGCTCACGGGCCTGGCTGATTGCCAGAACGATGCGGTCGCTGTAGAAGTAGGAGGCCCAGGCGCCGCCCGCGGCGATCACCACCGCGGCGACCAGCCCCAGATAGCCCAGATGGTAGAGGCGGCCGAAGACGTAGCCCAGTCCGACGATGAGCAGAACGAACAGCGCGAGCAGTAGCCGGGAGGTCCAGACGTTGCGCTCGATCTGTTCGTACATGCCGACCTAGAACTGCACTCTGACCGGTTCCCGCGCGACATCCTCCATCTCGAAGTATTCCCGGCCCCGGAACCCAAACATGTTGGCCATGATATTCGGCGGGAAGGACTGCCGCAGGTTCTCGTAGCGCAGCACCGTGTCGTTGTAGAACTGCCGGGCGAAGGCGATCTTGCTCTCCGTCCCGGAGAGTTCTTCCTGCAACTGCTGGAAGTTCTCCGTGGCGCGCAGTTGCGGATAGTTCTCGGCCACGGCGAAGAGGCTGCGCAGCGCCTGGCTGAGCATGTTCTCCGCCTGCGACTGCTCTCCCACCGACCCCGCGGCGATGGCCCGGGACCGCGCCGCGGTGACGCGCTCGAAGACCTCGCGCTCGTGTGTCGCGTAGCCCTTGACCGTCTCCACCAGATTGGGGATGAGGTCGTAGCGCCGCCGCAGCTGCACGTCGATCTGCGACCAGGCATTGTCGATGCGGTTGCGCAGCACGACGAGCCGGTTGTACATGTAGACGACGTAGAAGACGAGCAGGACAACAATGCCGAGCAGGATGAAACTCATCTCCGCCTCCTTCCGCTGCCCACGGTGCGGGCGTCCCCGCTCACAGTTCGGCGGGTGCGCTGCGTCACCTGTTCGTGATCACGCCTTTACAGAGGCCGGAGAAGGCACATGGTATAATACCTGCCAAGACACCAGGCGCACCGGAGGGGGGAACCTGTGGTGCTGTTAATGAAGGTCAGAGGGGTCGCCCTGGACCAGCAGATGAACCCCGTCGTCCTCCTGGTCGATCAGCCGGAGACGATGGCCCTCCCCATCTGGATCGGCCAGGCCGAGGCCACGGCCATTGCCATGGAACTGCAGGGCGTGCGGCCCCCGCGTCCGATGACGCACGACCTGTTCCGCGCGCTGCTGAACGAACTGCAGGTCAGCGTCGCGCGCATCGTTGTCACCGAAGTCCGGGACAATACCTACTTCGCGGAGATCCACCTGGCGAAAAACGGCGGCGCCCACGTCATCGACTCCCGCCCCAGCGACGCCATCGCCCTGGCGCTGCGCATGGAGGCCCCCATCTACGTGGAGGAGAAGGTCGCCGCGCAGGCGATCCAGCTGAAAAAGCCCTTCGACGACACGGAGATGGAGGAGTGGAAGAAGTTCCTGGAGCGGGTCAAGCCCTCGGACTTCCACACCACGCACTGATCCCGTTTCGCTTCAGCGCATCGCCACCCCGCCGTCGAGCAGCAGCGTCTGACCGCTAATGGAGGACGCGCGCGCCTGCGGGCGCGTCTTCACATACCCGGGGGCGACCGCGTTGACCCGGATGGCCGGGGCGAGTTCTACGTTGAAGAGAACCCCCGCCGGTCGTAGGTATAGACCTTGCCGTTGGCGCACAGGCGCACGGGGTTGCGCCAGAGCGAGTGCACCGCCTTGAGGAAGAGGGCGATGCGCTTGGGCTCCAGTTTGCGCTCTTCGTCTTTGTGCACGAGCGTCAGGTCGCGGTGGTTCCCCCCCACCTCCACCTCCACGTGGGGCTGGCCTTTGAACTGCTTCTGTTCGATGAGCATGTCCCGCACGCGCTGCACGTCGTAGGACTTCTTCTTCTCCTTGGGGTCGTAGACGAAGATGTCCAGCCGGCGGATCATATCCTCGCTGAGCACCTCCTGGATGAGCATCACGTCCTCGTAATACGTGCGCACCTCCAGGGCAGCGGCGAACCCGCGGCCGTCCTTGATCGCCTTGAAGAGGCTGTAGCCGATGGTGTAGGGGGCGGGACGGCTGGATAACTGCACGGAGATAGTGATCCACTCCCGCGGGTCGAGGATCTCCCGCAGGAGGTCGGCCTCCACGAAGGTGGCCCACCCTTCGTTGATGATGTGCGTGCGCTGGATCAGGTCGAAGTACTCCGCCTCTTCCCGCACCGCCTGCAGCAGGTGGCGCTCGAAATCCTCCAGCGGGGCCTTCTCCTCTAGGAAGTAGATCAGCCGGCGGCGCCGGGCTTCCGGGCTGCGCTCGAAGGCGTTCACCGTCGTGGCCACGGTGAGGAGGGCGTCCAGCAGTTTCTCGATGTGCTCCTGGCCAAATCGCGCTTCGTAGCGGCGGATCAAGCGGGCGTGCAGCTCCGCCTCGTTGAGCATGTTCTTGTTGGACTTGCGGTACCAGTGGTTGTGGGCAAAGAAGTCCACGTGCCCGAAGACGTGGGCGATGACCAGCACGTTCTGCAGGTAGGTATTGCTGGCGCGGAGGAAGGCGTAGGAGGGACGGGTGTTCAGCACCAGTTCCAGGATGCCGAAAACCTCCCTGTTCTGCTGCGCCGTCAGTTCCTTGTAGGCACCGCCCCAGTACCAGTGGATGAAGCGGTTGGGCAACCCCATGCTGGCGACTTCCGCGAGTTCGTCGGAGTCGGTAACGCGGAAGTAGACCGGCTCGAAGGAGAGGCCCCGGGCGCGGGCCAGCGCCTCGATGCGGTCAATGATCGGTGCGTAGGCGTCCAGCGTGCCCATCGCTGCGCTCCCCTGTCAGGAAAGTGAGGAAGTCCACCATCGCCGCCCGGATCGTGCCCACGTCCACCAGGTTGGCGAAGGTGGCGTTGGGATACTTGCGCGCCGTCTCCTGCACGTACTCGGAGAAGCCGCCGATGCCCCGGCCGCCCGGGTTGACGTGCCCGTAGCAGATCAGATCGAAGCGCGACAGCGCCTCCTCATAGCGGCGCTTGGCCAAGTCGAAGTCCCCGGAACTGGTCTCCCCGTCGCTGAAGAGGAAGAGAAACTTGTCGTACTCCGTCGCCCCCTCCAGCAGGTCCACCCCCTGCTCAAACCCGCTGCTGATGTGCGTCCCGCCGGAGGACTCCACGCAGAAGAAGTCGTCCCGCGTCTTCTCCGCGGCCACGTCCTGGAAGACGACATAGCGCCGCAGGTTCGTGGGGTACCGCCGCTCCAGGTAGTACCAGAGCACGAAGATCGTCTTGCGCACCAGGGCCAGGTACTCGCCGCGCATGGAGCCGGAGATGTCCAGCACGTAGACCTCCAGCGAGCGGTGGTTCCGGTAGGTCACGGGGTCCTCGATGAAGTACCACCCGTCCTGGCGCACGTCCACGTCATAGTCGAGCACCCCCCGCTCCCGCACGTTGCGCAGCAGGGAGTGCAGCATCGTCTCCTCCAAGTTGAGGTCCGGGCGCAGCCCGATACGGTCCAGATCGTCCAGTTCGGGCATCTCGTCCGTTTCCACCTCGCCCGCGCGGCCAACCGTGTGCAGCGGCGGCAGCTGGATCTCGTCGATCAGGACCTCCTGCGCCAGCCGCACGAACTCGTCAAAATCCAGCTCCACGCGCAGTTCCCGGCCGTGGTAGTCGCCGCCGAGCAGCCCGCCGAGGGCCTGCACCTCCTCGTCGCCGCCGTCGCGGCCCGCGCCCCGCCTCTGTCCCTGCCCCGCCCCGCCCTGGCCCTGGGCGAGCACGGTGGCCGCCTCGCCGTAGCGCAGCGTGGGCAGGTCCAGCGTGGTGATCTGTGTCTTCACCCGGCCGTCGATGATCAGTTCCTTCTGCTGGATCAACTCATTGAGGTTCTGCTTGAGGTACTCCCGCAGCAGCTGATCGTGTTTGTGCTGGGCGATGCGCCCCCGGTGAATGCGCAGCGGCATGGCTAGAAGCTCCGGCCGATGATCTTGAAGAGCGAGCGCGCGCAGACCGGGCAGTAGCCCTGCTCGGCGACGGCGCTGCGGTAGAGGACGTCGAGCAGTTCCTGGCTCTTGGCGTCCAACTCCTCGCTCTTCTCGTAGAGGCGCAGCAGGTTCTTGATCTTGTTGAAGACGATCTCGTTGGTCACGGGGCGGAGGTGGTCATTATCCTTGTAGGACATGCGGCGCAGTTCGTCCCGCCGCTCCAGCAGGACGTTCTCGAAGGCCAGCCGGCCCTGGCGGCTGATCTGGCGCTTCTGCACCATGATCCCCTCGACCTCATCCACGAGTTCCTTGTCCGCGTCGGTGAGGGTCTCGCCGCCGACGTGCTTGGTCGCCGCGTCCAGGTAGTTGAGGTAGAGGTTCTGCCCGTAGTCGTAGAAGTGGGTGGGGACGATCTCCTCTACGATCATGTCGGCCTTGGAGTTGATAAACTCGATCTTCGTCTCCTCGAACTGCTTCAGCAGTTCCTTGACGTTGAGGTCCTTGATGGACTGGTGCTGGAAGGTGCGTTCGATCGCCGTGGCCAGGACCTCCAGATCCAGGCATGTCCCCGCCAGCGTGTAGGCGTAGGAGAAGGCGTCCTCGAAGAAGCGGGGGCTCAAGCCCCGCTGCCCCTGCGACTCCTCGCGCGTCTTCAGGGCGTAGCGCGCCGCCAGGGCCAGGGCGTCGTCGGGGACGTGTTTCTCCTCGCCGCGCACGCGGTTCGCCCGCTCGATCAGCGTGGCGTAGATGCGCTTCTCCCCCTCCAGGTCCACGTTGTAGGGGAAGTCGATCTTGTGGATCCGGCCGCGCAGCGGCTCCATGATGTCTTCCGCCAGGAAGACATTGTACTCTGGGTAGTTGCTGTGCCCGATGACCACCTCGTCCACGTGCACGGAGGGGAAGTTGGCCAGGTCGACGCGCTTGGACTGGATCAGCTCCAGCAGGAGGCTCAAGAGTTGCCGGCGGCTCTTGAAGACCTCGGTCCAGTCCAGGATGCCGCGGTTCGCCCAGATGATCTTGCCCTCGAAGTCGTAGGCGTCGGGGTCGTAGGTCGAGCCCCGCTCCTTGAGCAGGGCGAAGTTGATGTTGCCCACGAAGTTGGTGATGTCCTCGCGGCGCAGGTCCGTGGGTGTGTGCTTGGCGATGCCCACCTTGTCACGCGCCGAGATGAAGACGCGCCGCAGCGGAACGCCCTCCCAGCCGTAGCGGGCGAGCAGGCGGTCGCAGATCGGGCAGGGCACCGCCTCCTCGTGCCAGTAGAAGCCGCGGCGCTCCAGTTCCGCGGCGGGCACCAGGTCGAAGGGGTGCTGGTGGAAGGGGCAGCCGTCCACGGTCATGATCAGGCCGGGCTCGGCGTGCGAGTACTCCTCCAGCCGCCGCTTCAGCCGGTCCACGGTCATCGTCTTGCCGGAACCCTGCGGCCCCACCAGCAGGAGCAGCCGGCGCTCCATGCTCATGGAGTAGGCCTTGAAGTAGGCGACGATGTCGGCGAGCTGCCGCTCCATGCCGTAGACGCCGGCGAAGACGCGCTCCGGCCCAAAGTAGTCGATCATGTCGGAGACGTAGTGGTGCGTGCTGCGGCGCAGGCGGCGGTCCGTCTCCGCGGCGCTGAGATACTGCCCGACCGTCGTGGTCATCGCCATCGTCATCTCGCTTTGGCGGGGCACCGGAGAAAACACAGCGGCCCAGCCGGATTCCGCTGGGCCGCCAGGCAGACTATCCCCGGGCGCTCCGCTGCGCCCTCCGTCGTTCCGCCGATCGCGGTATAGCGTCGCTTTCAGAGTCCCTTGCCGTCGTGTCCATGCTGCTCCGTCTCAGGCAACGCTGGAAGGGTGCGGCGAAGTTCCCCGGCAAGGAACTCTTGCCGCGGAGTATACGCACGCGCCCCCGTGCTGTCAAACCCTCTTCGCCGATCTTGTATCCAAAATCGGCGGGCGCGGACGCGTCTGCGGAGGGCCGCGGGGCGAGGCTCAATCGGGCGGGGGCGCAACGAACACGGCGCGGGCGAGCGCGGCGCTGATGCGGCGCCGCCGGCCGTCGGTGAGCAGCGCGAGCGCGCCGTGACGCTCGCGCCGCAGAATCCGTACGCTCACGCCGGGGACGAGGCCCAGCACCGCCAGGCGCCGCAGCAGGTGCGGATTCTCGTCACTCACGCGGGCGATACGTCCGCCGCCGCCGGGACGCAGGTCCACCAGCCGCGGGTGCTCCGGCTCCGCCAACGCGCCGGCCTTGGTGGGGATGGGATCGCCGTGCGGGTCGGCGGTGGGATCACCTAACATCGCGGCGATGCGCGATTCGACGGCCTCGGAGAGGACGTGCTCCAGTTCCTCCGCCTCGTCGTGCACCTGATCAAGAGACAGCCCGAGGTGCTCGCGGAGGAATAACTCCAGCAGGCGGTGGTGCCGGATGATCTCCAGCGCGGCCTTCTCGCCGTCGATCGTCAGTTCGACCGTGCGGTAGGGGGCGTGCGTCACCAGACGCAGGCGGGCCAGCCGCTTCACCATATTGGTCACCGACGCCGGCGACACGCCCATCTGCTGCGCCAGGACCGAGGTGCTCACCGTGCCCTCGCGCTGGCGGATCTTGTACGTGACCTTGAGGTAATCCTGGATGGCCTGGCTCAATACGGGCATCACGGTCTCCCCGTCAGACGGCGACGAACAGCCCGGTCAGTTACATGATCAGCAGGCCCAGGGCGAAGCCGCGCACGTTG
>CAYHPT010000031.1:0-8386 GCA_964358435.1 uncultured bacterium
CAGACCCCCAGGCGTGAAGGTCATCGCCTTTAATCTGGACGGCACCCCGGGTGCGCTGGCAGCGCTGCTCCGCGCCTAGGCCTCAGCAGGGCGGGTCAATTTTGATCGCCGCGTCGAAATCGAAGTAGTCGATGATCAGCAGTCCGCGAGTCGACTGCATCTCGACCCGCCGCGGATACCCGGTGCTCAGAGCCACGTGGAGCTTCTGCTGAATGGTGGTACCGCGCGTCTCCACGACCAGTACGTAGGTCTGCGTGGCCGTGCCCTCCACAGTCTCCCGCCCGCCCTTCGTCACGGTGACCGTGGTGTCGTTGGGGTGCTCCATGTACTCTTTGGGGTTCGTGACTGGTACCTTCACCGGCGACTTCCGGCAGGTGCCACCGCTCGTGATCCACTGGTCGGGGCCGATGTTGGTAATCTCGCTGGTCTGCCCTCCCGCACTGATCACGAGGCGGATCCGATCCGGCAGCACGAACTCTATTGTCGTCGTCTGCCCCTCGGCGGCGGTGATGCGCGCCCGCCAGGTGCGCGCGACGCCGAACTTCTGGAAGGCCGCCTGCACCTCGGCGATGGCCTGAGGATCACCCTTGAAGGCAGGGCCGGCCGGGGCGGCAATGGACGCCGCCGGGACGGCGATGGCGAAGATCGCGGCCAGGGTCAGAACGCGCAGACCCGCTGCGGGTGTGATTCGACGCATGGACAACTCCTTTCGGGTGGATGTCCCCGGGGAGTTCGCTCCGCCTGGGCGAGAAGCCTGCAAACGGCGAGGCGGCCAACCGATACATCCGGGAGAGATGCTGGCGAGAGTGCAGAGCGCCGCGCTGGTCGGCGTGGACGCGGTCCCGGTGGACGTGGAGGTCGACGTCTCCTCCGGCCTGCCCGCCTTTGCCATCGCCGGGCTCGCCGACGCGAGTGAGCAGGACGCCAAAGAGCGGGTACGGGCGGCGGTCAAGAACTCGCACCGCGACGTACCGGCGCGGCGAATCCTGGCAAATCTGGCGCCGGCGGACATTCGCAAAGAAGGGGCGGCCTACGATCTGCCGATCGCGCTCGGACTGCTGCTGGCCACGGGCCAACTGCGGCCGGGCGTGCTGGACGGAGACGTTGTCGTGGGTGAACTCGCCCTGGACGGCCGGGTGCGTCCCGTCCCGGGCGTGCTGGCGGTGGCCCTTCTGGCGCGCTCCCTCGGCGCCCGGCGCATCCTCGTACCCGCAGCAAACGCCGCCGAGGCCGCAGCGGTCGCGGGCCTGGCGGTGGTGCCTGTAGGCAGTTTTGTAGAGGCGATGCAGATTCTGGAGGGGACGCGCGCACCCCGCGCCGTCGGCGCCCCCGCAGCGGTTCCCTCAGTGCGCGATGAGGTGGATTTTGCTGAGGTGAAGGGGCAGGCGCACGCGAAGCGCGCGTTGCTGGTGGCGGCGACCGGCGGGCATCACGTCCTGCTGATCGGCCCACCCGGCGGCGGGAAGACAATGCTGGCGCGTCGTGTGCCCACGATCTTCCCGCCGCTGAGTGACGAGGAAGCGCTGGAGGTCACCAAGATCTACAGCGTCGCCGGACTGGTCCCGCCGGGGGCGGGCCTGTTACGCGACCGGCCCTTTCGCGCGCCGCACCACAGCGCCAGCCGCAACGCGCTTATCGGGGGCGGGTCGATGCCGCGTCCCGGCGAGATCAGCCTGGCCCACCACGGCGTTCTCTTCCTGGACGAACTGCCGGAGTTCCACCGCGACGTGCTGGAGGTGCTGCGCCAGCCGCTGGAAGAGGGCACAGTCACCATCGCCCGGGTGCAGACGACGGTGGTCCTCCCCGCGCGGTTCATGCTGGTTGCGGCAATGAACCCCTGTCCCTGCGGCCACTTCGGCGATCCGCACCGCCTCTGCACCTGCACCCCGCCGCAACTGGAGCGCTACCGTGGCCGGATCTCCGGCCCGCTGCTCGACCGCTTCGACCTGCATGTGGAGGTGCCACGGCTCAGTCCCGCGGAAGTCGTCGCCGTGCCGGCGGGAGAGTCCTCCGCGGTGCTGCGCGCGCGGGTCGCCGCGGCGCGGGCCAGGCAGCGTGAGCGCTTCGCCCGGACCCGTGTGGGCTGCAACGCCCGCATGGGCGGCCGTCACCTGCGCCGCTTCTGCATCCTCAATGATGCGGCGGCGGCCCTGCTGCGCGACGCGCTGGAGCGGCTGCATCTCAGCGCCCGCGCGTACGACCATGTCCTGCGCGTGGCGCGGACGATTGCCGACCTCAATGATGCCGCACAGATGAGCACGGCGCACGTTGCGGAAGCGATTCAGTACCGGGCGCTGGACCGTCCGGCGACGCGCCCTCCGGTGCCTCAGATCCCCGCGTCGGCCGGGGCGCCTTGACACGCTGTGTTAGTGTAGGGGATGAGATTTGACCCGGGGTGACGCCGGCGCAGCCATCGAGACCGTGCACCTGTCGTCACCGCGGTATCCGGATCGCCTGCGGCGGATACCCGATCCGCCGCCCGTCATCTATGTGCGCGGTGACCTGCGGCCCGACGAGCCCGCGGTAGCCGTGGTCGGTTCGCGCCGCGCCACGGCCGCGGGACGGGTGGTAACGGAACGGCTGGCCGCCGGACTCGCCCGCAGCGGCATCGCGGTGGTCAGCGGGCTGGCGCGCGGCATCGATGCGGTGGCGCATCGGGCCGCGCTGGAGGCGGGCGGACGGACCGTGGCCGTACTCGGCTGTGGGCTGGACGTGGTCTATCCGCCCGAGCACGCCGCGCTGCTGGAAGCGCTCGTGCGCCAGGGCTGCGTCATTAGCGAGTTTCCGCTGGGGACGCCGCCGCTGCCCGGTCACTTCCCGCAGCGGAATCGGATCATCGCGGGGCTGGCGCTCGGCGTCATCGTGGTGGAAGGCGACGAGCGCAGCGGCACGTTGAGCACCGCGGGGCACGCGCTGGATGCCGGGCGCGAGGTCATGGCGGTGCCCGGGAGCGTGCTCAACCCGTTGAGCCGGGCGCCGAACGGGCTGATCCGCCAGGGCGCGGCGCTGGTGGAGTCTGTCGAGGACGTGCTGGCCGCGCTGGGACTGCCGTTGCGCGCCGTGCAGACCGCGACCGGCGATCCGGCGGAACTCCCGGAGGGTCCGGCGGCGTTAGTCTGGCAGGCCGTGGCCGGTGAGCCGGTGCACATCGATCAGGTGGCGTTTGTGGCCGGTCTGCCGGCAGGTGAAGTTGCTGCCATCCTGATCGACCTGGAGCTGCGGGGACTAGTGCGGCAGCTTCCGGGGAAACAGTTTGTACGTACCTAAGAGGCGGTCCGAGGACCGCGAGTCGTTTCGCGAACGGACATGGCCAAATCACTGGTCGTCGTGGAATCGCCAACCAAGGCGCGCACGCTGCGCAAACTCCTCTCCCGCAGCTACGACGTCACCGCGTCCATGGGGCACGTCAAGGACCTGCCGAAGAGCCAGCTCGGCGTGGACGTGAAGCAGGACTTCACCCCCAAGTACATCGTGATTAAGGGCAAGGGGCCGGTTCTGAAGTCGCTGCGCGAGGCGGCGAAGAAAGCCGACACCATCTTCATGGCCACCGACCCCGACCGCGAGGGGGAGGCCATCTCCTGGCACCTCCAAGAGGCGCTGCGGCCGGTCAACAAGCAGATTAAGCGCATTGAGTTCCACGAAGTGACGAAGGACGCGCTGAAGCGCGCCCTGGCCCACCCGCGCGACATCGATCTTAACCTGGTCAACGCGCAGCAGGCGCGCCGCATCCTGGACCGTCTCTTCGGGTATAAGCTTAGCCCGCTGCTCTGGCGGAAGGTGCGCGGCGGGCTCTCCGCCGGGCGCGTCCAGTCTGTGGCGGTGCGCCTGGTGGTGGACCGCGAGCGCGAGATCACCGCGTTCAAGCCCGTGGAGTACTGGACCATTGAAGGAAGGTTCACGCCCAACGGGTCCGATGCCGCCTTCGCCGCCCGGCTGGTCAGCCGGGACGGCTCGCGGTTCGGCACACCGCTGGAGGAGAGCATCCACGTCATCCGCAGTGAGGCGGAGGCCCAGGCGCTGGCGGAGGAGATCCGCCAGCAGGGCTACCGCGTGCTGCAGGTCCGCCCCGGTGAACGGCAGCGCCACCCCGCTCCGCCGTTCACCACCAGCACCCTGCAGCAGGAGGCCAACCGGAAACTCGGCTTCACCGCGTCTCGTACGATGCGGCTGGCGCAGCAGTTGTATGAAGGGATCGACTTGGGCAAGGAAGGCACCGTTGGTCTGATCACGTATATGCGCACCGACTCCGTGCGCGTCTCGCCGGCCGCGCAGCAGGAAGCGCGGGAGTACACCCGCAAGACTTTCGGTGCGGCCTACCTGCCGGAAGCGCCGCGGCAGTACCGCTCGCGGCGCAACGCCCAGGATGCGCACGAAGCCATCCGGCCGACCGCCGTGGCGCGCACGCCGGAGCAGGTGAAGCCCCACCTGCGCTGGGATCAGTTCCGTCTCTACGAGTTGATCTGGAAGCGGTTCGTGGCCAGCCAGATGGCCTCCGCCGTCATCGATACGTTGACGGTGGACCTTTCCGGCGGGCCGTTCATCTTCCACGCCACCGGCGCTCGCGTGCGCTTTACCGGCTTTCTGGTGCTCTACCGCGAGGCCGTGGAGAACGGCGAGGAGAACGGGGAGGGGTGGCTGCCGGATCTGGCCGCGGATCAGGCGGTGCGCCTGCTCGCCGTCGATCCCGGCCAGCACTTCACCCAGCCGCCGCCGCGCTACACGGAAGCCTCGCTGGTGCGGGCGCTGGAGGAACTCGGCATCGGCCGCCCCAGCACCTATGCGCCGACGCTGGAGACGGTCAAGACGCGCGCCTACGTGCACGTGCAGGACCGCCGCCTTGTGCCCAGCGATCTGGGCATGCTGGTCACCGACCTGCTGGTGGAGCACTTCCCGGACATCGTGGACCTGAACTTCACCGCCCAGATGGAGGAGGAGCTCGACGAGATCGAGGAGGGGCGGCGGGATTGGGTTAAGGTCGTGCGGGAGTTCTACACGCCGTTTGAGCGCGACCTGACGCAGGCGGAGAAGCAGATCGTCGAGGTGGAGTTTCCGGAGGTGGAGATCGGCGAGGCCTGCCCCCAGTGCGGCCGCCCGCTGGTGCGCAAGCACGGGCGCTTCGGCGAGTTCATCGCCTGCAGCGGCTTTCCGGAGTGCCGCTACACCCGCCCGGTGGGTATCGGCATCACCTGCCCGCTCGACGGCGGTGAGATCGTGCAGCGCCGCAGCAAGCGGGGGCGCATCTTCTACGGTTGCGGCAACTACCCGGCGTGCAAGTTCGTCTCGTGGGACCGGCCGACGGATAAGCGCTGCCCCCGCGACGGCGGCATGCTGGTGGAGAAGCGCGGCCGGCGCGGCACCCACCTCAAGTGCGTCAATAAGGAGTGCGGCTACAGCGAGGCGCCGCACGTCACCCAGCCCGTTACCGCCAGCTAGACTTTCACCGTCAGCGCTCTTCGCTCAATTCTCACGCCCAATCAGGCCCGCGTGGTTTGGGGGCGGTTGAACGCCCGCGAACGCGTGTGCTATACTCAGCAGGACTTTGTACGTCCAACCCTGGGTTTGCCGGGGGGAAGGCGCGGCCTTCCCCCTCTTTTGCCGCCCAGAGACCAAAATCCACACGCCGTTCCGGATCTGCCCGCGGTGGTGCCCCGGTCACGAATGCCGCGGCGGGATGATGGCGGCGGAGGCGTAACCGGGGAAGGAGGCATGCTGTGCCGGTTGTCACGATGAAGCAATTGTTGGAAGCGGGCGTGCACTTCGGCCATCAAACGCGCCGCTGGAATCCCAAGATGGCCCGCTTCATCTTCACCGAACGGAACGGCATCCACATCATCGACCTGCAGAAGTCCGTGCCGCTGATCGAGGAGGCCTACCGCTTCATCCGCCAGACGGTGGCGGAGGGGGGCGAGGTCCTCTTCGTCGGCACGAAGAAGCAGGCGCAGGACTCCATCCGCGAGGAGTCGACGCGCGCCGGTCAACCCTACGTCAACCAACGCTGGCTCGGCGGGATGCTTACCAACTTCCAGACGATCCGCCGCCGCATCGAGCGGCTGCGCGAGATCGAGGATATGCGCAACCGCGGCGTCTTCGACGTCCTGCCGAAGCGGGAGCAGACCCGCATCAGCGAGGAGTACGCCAAGCTGGAGAAGTTCCTCAGCGGCATCAAGGCGATGAACCGCCTGCCCGCGGCCGTCTACGTGGTCGACACGCGGAAGGAACACATCGCCGTCGCCGAGGCGCGCAAGCTCTCCATTCCCGTGGTGGCCATCGTGGACACCAACTCCGACCCCGACGAGGTGGATCATCCCATCCCCGGCAACGATGACGCCATCCGCGCCGTGCGCCTGATCACCAACCGCGTCGCCAACGCCGCCCTGGAAGGGCTGGAGGAGCGGCGCAAGCTCGAGGTCACCGAGGAAGAGGGCGAGGCGGTGCCGGAGCCACTGGGCGAGGAGGAGGGCGCGCCAGAGTCGCTGGAAGCGGCGGTCGGAGAGATCTTCCCCGTGGCAGTCGAGGTGGAGGAGGAAGCGTGAGCACGTCGACCGAGATTACCGCCACCCAGGTGATGGAACTGCGCGCCCGCACGGGCGCCGGCGTGATGGACTGCCGGAAGGCCCTGGCGGAGGCCGGCGGCGACCTGGAGCGCGCGGCGGAACTGCTGCGCGCGAAGGGCCTGGGGATGGCGGAGCAGAAGGCCGGGCGCGCCACCCGCGAAGGCCTGGTCGAGGCGTACATCCACGGCAACGGCCGGCTGGGCGCGCTCGTGGAGGTCAACTGCGAGACCGACTTCGTCGCCCGCACCGAGGACTTCCGCCGGCTGGCCCGTGAACTGGCCATGCAGGTGGCGGCCACCGATCCGCGCTACCTCTCCCGGGAGGATGTGCCGGAGGCGGAGCGCGATGACCCGCAGGTACAGGAGATCATCCTGCTGGAGCAGCCGTACATCCGCGATGTCGGTCGCACCGTCCAGGACCTGATCACGGAGACCGTGGCCAAAGTCGGCGAGAACATCCAGGTGCGCCGCTTCGCCCGGTTTAAGGTAGGGGAATAGCAAAAGCCCGATCGATGACCGCTCAGACGCCTCGTTACCGGCGCATCCTCCTCAAGCTCAGCGGGGAAGCGCTGGCCGGCGGCGGCGCCGCCCCACTGGACGCCGCCGTGCTGCGTCTCGTCGCCCACGAGGTCAAGGACGTCACGGCGGAGGGCGTGCAGGCGGCCATCGTCGTCGGCGGGGGCAACTTCGTCCGCGGCGACGACCTCAGCCGGCGCATCGGGATCCACGAGGTCACCGGCCACAACATGGGCATGCTGGCCACCGTGATCAACGCCCTGGCCCTGCAGGACGTGATGGAGGCGGAGGGTCTGACTACCCGCGTCCTCACCGCGGTGGAGATGCGGCAGGTGGCCGAGCCCTTCATCCGCCGCCGCGCCATCCGCCACCTGGAGAAGGGACGGGTCGTCATCTTCGCCGGCGGCACCGGCAACCCGTACTTCACCACGGACACGGCGGCCGCGCTGCGGGCCATCGAGGTAGAGGCGGACGCCCTGCTCATGGCCAAACGCGGCGTCTCCGGCGTCTACGACAAGGACCCGCACCGCCATCCCGACGCCGTGATGTTCCACCACCTCGACTACATGGACCTGCTGAACCGCGACCTCAAGGTAATGGACGCCACGGCCGTGGCGCTGTGCAAGGACAACAAGCTGGACATCGTCGTGTTCGACATCACCCAGCCCGGCAACCTGAAGCGGGCCGTGCTGGGCGAGCAGATCGGCACGCTGGTGGGAGGGCGCCAATGAGCGGCAAGGGAGGCGGAGGGCGGAAGGCGCCTGGGCAGAAGCCTGGCCACGGTGGAGCCGTAGACGCCATCACCCTGGACGTGATCAACGACGCGAAGTCCCGGATGCAGAAGGCCCTGGAGGCGACGCGCCACGAGTTTGCGTCTATCCGCACCGGGCGCGCCAACCCCGCGCTGCTGGAGCAGGTGAAAGTGGACTACTACGGTGCGCTCACCCCGGTGAACCAGCTGGCCACGATTACCGTCCCCGAGCCGCGCCTGCTGGTGGTGGCCCCCTGGGACAAGAAGATGGTCAAGGATGTCGAACGGGCGATCCTGAAGAGTGAGTTGGGGCTGGTCCCCAGCAGCGACGGCACCGTCATCCGCATCCCCATCCCCACCCTCACCGAGGAGCGCCGCCGCGACCTGGTCAAGGTGGTGCGCAAGCACGCCGAGGAGGGCCGGGTGGCGGTGCGGAACATCCGCCGCGAAGCCAAGGAGATGATTGAGGAACTAGAGGAATCCGGCGACGTCTCTGAGGATGCGGCGCAGCGCGCCCTGGAGGACCTGCAGGAGCTCACCGACGAGTTCATCGCCGCGGTGGACAA
>CAYHPT010000032.1:0-8205 GCA_964358435.1 uncultured bacterium
CAAATCCCGGGCGGCCAGGGCAATCTCCACCATCGTCGGCAGCAGCCGGGCCCGAGCGCGGCGGTCGCGCGGCCCATCGGCCAGAGCACGGCGGATCAACGTCAGCGCCGCATCCACTTTGCCTTCCGCCAGTCGGAGCAGCGACAGGCCGGGCTGGGGCTCATGTCCCAATTCGTGCGCCTGCCGGAAGGCTTCTTCTGCGGCGGGGAGATCTCCGACGCGAAACCGGATTTCCCCGACCTCATAGAGCGCGGCCGCCGCATATCTCAGGTTGAACTCCATCAACTCGCTGCAGGCGCGCCTGGCCTCCTGCTCCGCCTCACTCCAGGTCCCCCGCAGGCGCATGATCTCAGCCCGGTAGACGCGGCACATGCCCGGAAAGCCAGCGATCGCCTGCCGCTCGCACCAGCGTTTGGCCGCCTCCGTCCAGTCCGCGGCGCGCCGGTAGTCGGCCATGTCGCGGCAGGCCGCGATCGTGTTGCAGTAAATGGCGGCCGTCGGGTACGGGTCGATCTCGCCTCCCACGGCGGCAACGGTGGCTTCATCGATGAGCGCCGTCCCCTCGGCGACGCGCCCCATCGCGATCAGCACACCGCCCTGATCGTGGAGCCCGAGCGCCTGCAGGTTGCGGTCGCCGAAGCGCATTCCGATATCCACTTCGCGGCGGGCTAACTCCAGCGCGCGCTCCAGGTCGTCCTCGCGGAAGGCCACGCGCATGCGCGCCCGGGCCAGGTAGCCGTGCTCCCGGGCTTCCGGTTCCTCTTCGAGCAGGCGTTGCGCCCGGTTGTGCCACGCCTGCGAAATCGCCTCGGCCCGCTTGTCTTCGTAATCGTGGGCGAGTTCGAGCGCTACCCGGGCCGCTCCGCGCCGGTCTCCCCGTTCCACGTAGATCGCGTAGGCCCGCTCCCGTGCCGCGATGCAGTCCGCCAGGCGGCCGGTCCACCAGGCCGCTTCCGCCAGGGCCTCCAGATCTTCGGGTGGCAGGCCGCGCGAGGCGTCCGCGGCGTTGAGGAGGTCAAATGCTTCCCTCCAGGCGTGTCGCTCGAACGCCTGCCGACCCGCGTGGAGTTCTCCGTCGATGCTCATCCTTATCGAAAACCGCACGTACCAGGGATCAGTGTGTGGAAGGCTTCGCGGGGCGCTCCCGCCTCTCCCTGCAGGGAAACACCTACGCGAGGGCTCTTAAGGCAGCGTGTAGATCCGGCCCGCCTGCCCCGGCGGAAAGACCGTGATCCAGTCCACGGCGCCGACCGGGGCGTGCGCGGGTCCGGCCTGCGCGTGCTGCTTGTCGGAGGTAATGGCGAAGGCGATTCCCGGGTCATTGTAGATCAGGATCCGCGCGCCGCCCAGATTCGGCATGGTAATCTCCTGGCGCGCCGGCGACATCCCGTAGGCCATCAGCACCGCCCCCTGAGAGGAGCCGAAGGCGATGCCCTTGTCGGTGCGGTAACGGCGGTCGGCGATCTCCAACCCGACCAGTCTGTTCCCGTCCGCCGTATCCACCAACCCCGCCAGGCCATTCGTCCAGAAGACAACCGGCGCGCGCCGCCCGGGAGTCGGGTCCTGGCTGGTGGGATGGCCCAGCCGGCCGGTGAGATCGACCACGGACTGGTCGAGGGCAAACGGACCGATCCCCTTCCCCGGCGCGATCAGGAACTCCGCGGAGACCGCGGGGACGGTGACCCGCTCGGCCGGCGGCGGCACCCGCTGGGCCTTCGACTGGAGGGTCAGCGCCACGCGGATCGTCTGCTCCTGCGCGCTGACCTCGACCTGGGTCTCGAAGGTGGTCTCGTCGTTGAGCCGCAGCAGGCGGCCGCGCTCCACCGCCCAGAAGAGCTCACCGTTCCCGCGGATCGTCCCGGTGGCGCGGCTCTGCGCGCCGGGAGGCAGTGGTCCGATGTCCGCGCCGGAGACCTGCCCCTCCACCGCGTAGGTGATGCGGGCAACCCGACCCTCTGCCACCCGCTCCACGCCGGCCAGCGTGTAGGTCACCGTGCCCTGGCCGGTAATTCCGGCTTCCTCAATCCGTGTCTGACGGGTCCAGCGCTCACCGATGCGCGCCGCGCGCCCGGGAAACGCAAAGGGGAAATCCTCCTCCGCATAGTCCCCGGTCTGCCGTTCCACGACCCTTCCGTCCGGCCGGACCTTCAGGGTGATCGGGGCGTCGATCGCCTCTTCGGTGCGCCCACCCTCGCTGATCCGGAACTCCTCAAACACCACCTCGACGGTCATGGTCCCGTCGGAATCCACTGCCAGGACGCGCGTGACCTCTCGGGCCTCAACCGTGAAGCTGGAGGTCTGGCGCTGGTCGGCGACCTGAAAGGCGATCTCGCCGGAGGCGGTGAACGTGGCGTGGAGGACCTCGCCGCGGGTGAGCCTGAGTTGAAACTCGACCGTCTCCTGCCCCGCCGCCGGCGGCGTCCACACCACCGCCGTCAGGACCACCACCAGCGCGACCCGCATCGCCCGGGACATCGCCCTCACCTCCGGTCCGGACCCGGCCTCGCGTCTCTTCCCTAAAGCACTCTTCCCCGCAGACCTACGCGCGCGACATGGAAGTTGACGCAAACCGCAGGCCGTTCACACTGGGCGACGGCGCGATCCGGGCGATGCGCACACCGTCGGCGTCCGCGGCCAGGACCCGCACCCGCTCCTGTGTGCGAAGGCGGATGACGGGCAGCGCCTGGTTGTCCACCGTGACGACGAGTTCCCCGGACAGCCCCTGAGCATCGGCGGCGGGCAGCGCGCGGGGCACGTGCGCCGGATCCTGGATGCTACGGCCCCACTCCGCGTCAGGGATCAACTCCGCGCGGACCTTTTCCTGCGGCAGCCACACACCCGGCGCGTCCGCCCGTTCCCCAAAGGGCGCCAGCGCTCCGGGCAGATGGAGCAGGGAGACGCAGGTCTCCGCGAACCCGCGGACGGTGGCGGGATCGGTGGCCGGACCAGAGAGCAGCAGCAGCCGGCAGCGCAGCGGGGGGGCGCCCGCGGCGCGGGCGAAATCCGCGATGGCGTGGAGGTCCGCGGCCGAGCCCACCAGGACGGTGGGGAGGCGGCGAAACGGGAAGAGCGTCAGGTCGGGCCTGAAGGTCACGGTGAGGACGGCGAGCGGCAGCACCTGCACGTCGAGCGGCGGATGAGCCGGCACCAGGGAGTCGGTGGCCGCCATCAGGAAGGGCAGCGCATTGCCGACCCACGGCCCCTCCGGCGCGACCGAGAGGACGACGTCGCCGGGACGCAGGCCGGCGTCGCGGAAGACGTCGAGCGCCCGCCGCGCCTCGGCCACCACGTCGTCGTGCGCGAAGGGCATCCAGATCGGATCATCGCCGGGAACGGGAAACAGCGCCCACAGCGCCGCGGGTCGGATCAGCGCTCCGGCGTGCCGTATGACCATCCGCCGCCACGCCCACGCCGTCATAAACGGCGCCTCCTCCAGCGTGCGGGGAGCGCGCCCGTGCCAGTGGGCCCGGTAGGGCGGCAGGGTCGCCGCGCGGTCCAGCAGGGCGGTCACGACACCGCCTCCTCGATGACGCGCCGCCGTTTGCCGCTCCAGGTGCGCACCTCGTCGATCTGCGGGACGGCCTTCACCTCAACCGGCAGGACCAGCCCGTTCTCGATCCCGAGGCGCAGGACGTCGATGTCGTTCAGCGCACGTGCCGCCGCGCCGGTCACCGCCGTGGGGTCCGCGCCCGGCGCCGGTACCAGGTACAACACCGGCTGCGGCTTGTACCCGCGGCGGACGATGCGCAGCTGCCAGTTCGCGATCCCCTCGAGCGCCCCCAGCCGCTGGTCGAGTTCGGCCGTGGAAAAGCGGATGAGCCCCAGGTTCACCAGGTCATCCCGCCGGCCGCGCACGCGGATGCGCGGATGGGTGCGGCCGTAGCCGCAGCGGGTGACAGCGAGCACCTCGATGATGTCGCCGGTGCGGTACCGCACGAGCGGGAGGGCACGGGCGAAGCTGGTGAAGACGAACTCGCCCAGCGCGCCGGGGGCGGCATCGAAGAGGTGGACTGCGGCGGGTACGGTCCCGTCGGCCTCTTCCCGGTCGAGCGCCTCCAGCGGGATGATCTCGGGGATACACCAGTCGGCCCAGAGGTGAATCCCGCTCTGCTCGGGACACTCGACGTGGAAGCAGGGATATTCGGTCATGGCGTAGAGTTCGTAGGCGCGCAGGCCCCAGGCGTCCCGAAGGGGCCGACGGTACGGGGCGAGGGGCTCGCCGCCGAACAGGCCGATCTCCGGGCGGTAGAGGTGTCGCGCCTGGAGGCGCAGCATGCGCGTGGCGACCACACCGGCAAACGTACGCAGTGACGGTTCGTCGCGCCACGCCACCCGCGCCGCCTGCGGGGCCTCCGCGGCGATGCCCTCGGCGATGCGCAGCAGAAGGCTGGGGAAGCCGATCACGGCGGTGGGGCGGCGGTCGGCCAGGAACGCGAGCGTGACGGCGGCCTGGGTGGGGGAAGAGAGGATGTACTCCACGGGCAGCCCCGCGGCGACGTGCGCAGCCAGCAGCGCGTATGCGGCCGCGTCGCTGACGAACGGCGCGGGTGTCCCGAAGATGGCGATGCGGAAGGCGTCCTGCCGCGTGACGGTCATGTGGTAGACGCGGAGGACGACCTCCTCGAACATGGCCAGTTCCTGCCGGCCGTAGGGCGTCCACTTCGGCGCGCCGGTCGTCCCCGAGGTGGCAAACCAGATGCGCACGTCGGCATCGCAGAGGACGTCGTGCGGATGGTGCTGCCACACCTCGCGCAGATCGGCGCCGCGGATGTAGGGCAGCCCCTGCAGATCCTCTAAGGTGCGGATCGCGCCCGGGTCGATGCCGGCGTCGCGCCAGCGGGCCCGATAGAGCGCCGAGCGCGACGCGTGAACCAGCAGACCGTCCCGGAGTTGGCGCTCCTCCAGCGCGCGCAAATCCCCCAGAGGCGCGGCCTCGACCTCGGGGCGGAAGATCGGCATTTAGCGGCGGACGGTGGAGCGGACGGGACGCGGCCCCGGTTCGCCGGGCGCCGGGGGAATCGCCGCGACGGGCTCGACGGCGATCGTCACCTGCGGCCCGAGAATGGCGGCCACCGCCTCCGCCACCATCTGCCGCGGGGCCACGCCGTCGCCGGCGGGTCCGACCAGGAAAACCCGCACGCGGTCGGGCGCCTCCTGCACAATTTGATAGCGGTGGACGCCCTCGATGTGCTCGATGGCCAGCGTGAGGCGGTAGGGATGGACGATCCGCCCATCGGGCAGGACGAAGGCGTCCACGCGGCGGCCCTCGATCACCTCGAGCAGCGGCAGGACGCGGCCGCAGGGGCAGCGGGCCGGGCTCCATGTGGCCACGTCGCCCAATCCGGCGTAGCGGATGATTGGGGTGGCGAAGTTGGTGAGGTCGGTGACGACGACCTCGCCGGGCTCACCCGGCGGGACGGGACGGCCGTCGTGCAGCAACTCCGCGATCGTTCGCGTGCCGGTGACATGCAGGCCCCGGTGATGATAGCACTCCAGGGCCATCAGCCCCGCCTCCGTGCTCCCATAGGCGTTGAAGTAGGCCGAGGTGAAGGCTTCCGCGGCCAGCCGGCGCGTGGGCGCATCGAAAACTTCAGCGGAGAGGACGATGGCGGCCGGTTGGTGCACCGGCGCACCGCGCTCCTTCACCACGAGGGCCAGGTTGCGCAACACGCTGGGATAGGTAAGCAGCAGGTCGGGGCGGTGCGCGTTCAGGTCGCGTAACTGCACCTCCGGCGGGGCGAGCGCATCGCCCTCGTGCACCCGCAGCAGGGCGCGCGGCAGCGAGCGGACCAGCCCCGCTTCCAGCGTGTGCTCGTGGCGCACGAAGAGCGTCATCAGCCGACGGGCGCGCCGGCCGACCCAGCGCGAGATGTTCGGCGGCGAGGCCCAGGCGCCGACGGAAAAGAGCGCGCCGCGATCTTTGTACAGCCGCGTGGGTTCCCCGGTGGATCCGGAGGTCTCGACGAGGAAGCAGTCGTCGGGACGCATGCCCGCGGCCAGCAGATCAGACAGAGGTGCCACCCGCAGGTCAGCTTTGGAGACGATCGGCAGGCGCTCCAGATCCTCCAGGGTGCGAATCATCTCGGGACGCACGCCGGCCGCGTCCATGCGGCGGCGGTAGAAGGGGACCCGGGCGTAGGCGTGGCGGACCAGCGCCTGCAAGCGCCGCTCCTGATAGGAGCGGAGGCGAACCGGATCGCGCGTCAGTCCGTCGAGCGCCAGGACCGAGAGAACATGACTACCCAGGGAGAAGGTGTTGCGGATCTTGCGGACCGCACTTCCCCTCCCGGCGCGGCGTGGGCCTTCTCACTATTCCACCGCGGGGGGCGGTCTCCTGCGTGGGGCGGGGCGGCCGTGGGGTGACCGCCGCGACGCGCGGGCAATCACCCCAGCCGTTTCTCCAAAGTGATCCAGGCCGGTTCCTTGACGAAGCCCATCGCCTCGTTGATCCGCAGCATTGGCCGGTTGCGCGTGTCGTTCCCGGTGCGGATCTCCCGGTACCCGTGCGCCTGAGCGTACTTGACCGTCTGCAGCTTCAGCGCCATGGCGATCCCCCGGCCGCGATACTCGCGCCGTACACCGGTCAGATGCTGTGAAAGAACATCGGGCTGCGCCAGCCGGCGCTGCAGCGTACTCAGGCTGACGTAGCGGTCGCCGTCCCTGGCCAGGAAGAACGCGTCGAGGAGCGCCGTCGGCCTGTCCACGTCGTGGGCCAGGAACATCTCGAACGGCGTATCCGTCGGCTGGCCGATCGCCGGGACGTCCCGGCCGCAGGCCTGCTGCAATTCGTATGCCTTGCGCAAGGCGTCGGGATCGCGCTCCCGTTCCGCGGCCAGCGTCGTGAGGATGATCCCCTGCCCGACGACGCGCTCCTCCGCGCCGGCGAACCGTGCGAAGTCGAAGGCGGCCACGTCCAGGCGCGATTCGAACCCGCGCTGCACTTCGACGAAGCCGCGCCGGGTGAGGAAGGCGATGCTCTCGGTCATCGTCTCCTTGGCCACCCCCGCGTGGACGATCGTGGCGCCACGCCGCCGGAGCTCCGCCTGGAGCGCTTCGTCGAGCGTCCTGCCGACGCCGCGCCGTCGCACGTCCGGGTGCACCATCATGAACTGGTAGTACTTCTGCGGATGGAACTCCCACGGGATGTGCCGGATCTGTCCGTAGCCGACGACGCGCCCGGCGGCATCCTCCGCCACGACACGGTGGCGTTCGTAGCGCGTCTGGTCCCAGGACGCGTCCCAATGGCGAAACTCTTCCTCGCTCCACGGTTCGTCGGGAAAGACCGCCGTCCCCAGTTCCACCACACGCGGGTAGTCCGCCTCGCCGAACGGCCGGAGCCGGACGTGCACCCCCTGCGTGAGGGCCGTGTGCTGATCCGGACTCACCGTGATTTCCTCCTCACTGTTCGTTGACCCGACCGGCCGCCCGCGGCAGGGCTTCCGCCTCCGCGAGCGCCGCGCCGCGGCGCATCAACGCGCGCCCCAGCCGCTGCCGCAGGCCCGCCCCCCGCTCGAGCGCCGCTGCCAGCCGGGCCACCTGGGCCTCGCGCTGGAGATCCTCGTGGCGGGCACGCGCCTGTAAGCCCCACCAGTTGTGCTGCAGCATCGCCCTCACCCTTTCTGACCAGCCCAGCGCCCCGACGGTCTGGGATCGTGACCGCCCGCCGGCGCGGCCGCAATAGGACACGACGGGTCGATCGTCCCGTGGCCGAACGGAGGCGCAGGAAACAACAACGGCCACGGGTGTCCACCCGTGGCCGGCGATCTGTCAGACGCGGGGCTTTACGCCGCGAGGTCCTCCGGGCGGGCGGACGCGACCATGTAGGCAACGCCGGTAATGAACATCAGCACTGATCTCCACCCTCCCGTCAGAATGATAACGCGTGTGAGTCTAAGACGGACCCCCCATCCTTGTCAAGAATTTTCTGCGTAACTCTGGGACCGACCGAGAGTCAGGCGGGCCCACCTGCTCCAAGAATCACTCGTGCGATCTGCCTCTCTATGTACAATCGTCGCCGCCCAGATGAAGTTCGCGCAACCCATCGCGAGATCTCTCCATGATCGAAGATCGCGGGAAGTTCCATCTCAGGGAACCGCACGGATCGTTCCCCCCGGGTTGCCAGAAGGTAGACCGACGTCGGGGTCTGGGCGGACTTTGAACTCACCAGTTGAGATGTCAAGGAGAGTCTGGTGCCGGGAGCCTGTC
>CAYHPT010000033.1:0-8187 GCA_964358435.1 uncultured bacterium
CGGGCGAGAACGGTGTACGGGCTCGGGGTCACCGGGGCAGCCCCGGGGATAGTCGTAGAGACATCACAGTAGCGGCGAACCTCGCCGCTGGCGGCATCGAACACGATGTAGATGATCCCCTGCCAGTACGGCCGCCCGCTGGGCTGATCGATGGCAAAAGAGCCGCTACAACCGGCGCGGGCCGTCACCATGCCGATCGCAGGCCCGCCGCCATCAGGATAGGTCCGGATGCGCCGGGCCATACTTGACTCCCGCACGTCTCGGGCCATCCGATCCATGGCCAGCCGCACGTCCTGCTGCACGGACAGACGCTCGTTCGTGGAGCGGGCGAACTTGAGGACCGGGATGAAGACCTGGTAGATCCCCACCAGGACAAGGGTAAAGACGGCCATGCTGACCATCAGGTCGATCAGCATGAAGCCGGCGGGACGATTACTTCGCCACACGGGTCTGTAACACACGGGAGTACTGCTGCCCTCCGGCCACGCGTCCTCCCTGCACCGTCCACCCTGCCGTCACGCTGACATCCACGTATGCGGGCTGGTTGCTGCAATTGACGGTCAGCGTGTAGACGCGCCCCTGCCCGGCCGGGACCTGCGCCGTAGCGGTCGTCCCGCACCCCTGCGCCAGCAGCGTCGGCACGTCCAGCGCGGTCAATCCCTCGATGCGCTGCCGGGCCAGGTTGACGGCCACCGCCGAGGTTTCGCCGATCGTCCCGGCGGTGACGGAGGTGATGAGGAGGCCGAAGAGGGAGACGAGGGCGACGGCGTAGAGCACCACCGCGATGAGGACCTCGACCATACCGAAGCCCGCCTCGCGGGAGGTCCGTCCCCGGTGCATCGCGTCCGCCCCCATAGAAACGCCATCGCGGAGTCCGAGTCGGACCCCGCGGTGACCGCGCACCATCGGAGCCCTCTTCGGCGGCCCGGCCGACCCCGCTCCACCTGGACGACGCTGCGTCTCGGAGGGAACAGGGTCCCGCGGCTTTGCGCCCCCGAATCGCTTCGGGTTTGCCTTTTCGGAGAGCTACATCTGTTCAGAAAGACTATGCCCCCGGGCCGGGGGGGTTAGACCTGGCCCAGGCCTAGACGCCCGCCCGTTGGGCATACGGTTTTGAAAATCCCCCCGCGCGCTGAGTGCGCGGCTTCCTTGACACTCCAGAAGGCCCGGTGCTATGACGAATCGGTAGGCAGCTAGCGGTGCCCGGCCGGGAGGGCCGTTCCATGCGTATTGCGATGGCCCAAATCAACGCCATCGTCGGGGATCTCGAGGGCAACACGCGGAAGATCTGTGAGGCGATCGAGGCGGCCGCGGAGCAGGGCGCCGACCTGGTCGCCTTCCCCGAACTGGCCCTCACCGGCTACCCGCCGGAAGATCTTCTCCTCAAGCCCGACTTCATCGCCGCCAATCGCGAGGCGCTGGCGGAGGTGGCGCGCCGCACTCCGGCCATGAGCGTCGTGGTCGGCTTCGTGGATGCCGACGACCACCTCTACAATGCGGCGGCGCTGCTCTCCGACGGGCGGATCGCCGGCATCTACCACAAGCACCGCCTGCCCAACTACGGCGTCTTCGACGAGAAGCGCTACTTCCAGCCCGGCGCGGAGTGCCCGCTCTTTGCCCTCGACAACGCGCCCATCGCGGTCACCATCTGCGAGGACATCTGGGCGCCGGGGGGTCCGCCCCAGGCCGCGGCCCGCGCCGGAGCGCTGCTGCTGATCAACATCAACGCCTCCCCCTACCACGCCGGGAAGTGGCGGCAGCGGGAGGAGATGTTGCGCACGCGGGCGCGTGACTACGCCACCACCATCGCGTACGTGAACCTGGTCGGCGGCCAGGACGAACTCGTCTTCGACGGCATGAGCCTGGTCGTGGACCACCTCGGCACCGTCGTCGCCCGCGGGCCGCAGTTCCAGGAGGGGCTGGTCTTCTGCGACGTGGACCCGGAGGCCGTGCAGCAGGCCCGCCGCGCCAACGGGGTGCCGGCCGCGGGGGCGCCGCCGGAGGAAGAGATCGCCACGCCCACCATCCCCGTGGCCGCGCGCCAGCGCCGCCGCCGAGACGCCCTCACCCCCACGCTCGTGCCGCCGCTGGAGCCGCTGGAGGAGATCTCCCAGGCGCTGGCGCTGGGCACGCGGGACTACGTGCGCAAGAACCGCTTCCGCGACGTCGTGGTCGGCCTCTCCGGCGGCATCGACTCCGCCCTGGTGAGCGCGATCGCCGTGGACGCGCTGGGCCCAGAACATGTGCACGTCGCGTTCATGCCATCGGCATTCACCTCCGCGCAGAGCCGGCGCATCGCCGATACGGTGAGCCGCAGCCTGGGGCTGACCCCGCTCGAGATTTCTATCGACCCGCCCTTCCGCGCTTTCCAGGAGGTACTGCGCCCCGCGTTTGCCGGGCGGCCGGAGGACGTGACCGAAGAGAACGTCCAGGCGCGCATCCGCGGAACCCTGCTGATGGCGCTCTCCAACAAGTTGGGCTGGCTCGTCCTGACGACCGGGAACAAGAGCGAGATGAGCGTGGGGTATGCCACGCTCTATGGGGACATGGCCGGCGGCTTCGCCGTGATCAAAGACGTCCCGAAGACGCTCGTCTATCAACTGGCGCGCTGGCGCAACCGGCGGGGCGAGGTCTTCCCCGAGGACCTGCTGACGCGCGCGCCGACCGCGGAACTGCGCGCGGGACAAACCGATCAGGACACCCTGCCGCCCTATGAGATCCTGGATCCGATCCTGGAATTGTACGTCGAGCAGGACCTCCCGCCCGCCCGGATCGTGGAGCGCGGCTTCGACCCGGCGGTCGTGAGCAAAGTGGTCGCCCTGGTGGACCGCAGCGAGTACAAACGGCGGCAGGCCCCGCCGGGCGTCAAGATCACCCCGAAAGCCTTCGGCAAGGATCGCCGGCTGCCCATCACCAACTGGTACCGGGGCACCGCGGTGGCCTCCATCGCCCATCCGGTCGAAGGGACCCCGGTCAAGAATCCGTGAAAGCACTCACCGGCGGCCGGTATCACGTTGAGACCGGGCCCGCCCCTCTTCCATATGCTGTGCCCGCCCAGTTTCGTTTTGAGGAGAACGACGAGTATGTGAAGTACGGGCACGCGCCCTTCCCCTCGGGCGGACGCAGCGACCCGTACTGGACGCCGGAGATCATCACCCAGACCTGGTTCATGGCGGAGCAGGGGAAGATCCCCATCTCCGGCGCCGGGTACGGCGGGCCGTTCGCCGGGGCCGGCTTCGACGCGATCTGGCTGGACATGTCCGAAATCGTCCGCCCCACGCGGGATGGCATCCACGGGCGCGAGTACATCTCCACGGCGGTGGACCTGGGCCGCCGGCCGGACATCATCGCCCCGGGGGATCTGCCGGCGCTGCGGCTGCTGGAACTGCCAATCCCCGTGATCTTCAACCCCTACCCGCTACCGGCGCCGAACCGCCATCCCTTCGTAGCGGTGGCGCTGGCGGCACACCGGCTGCACACGCTGGCGATCATCGATCCCGAGGAGTGGACCGCCGACCTGGAGCCCTTCGCGGCGGCGCTGGCCCCGCGGGTTCCGGCGGCTCGTTTGGCGGCGCTGCGACCTCTATGGGCGCGGGCGGCTTACGTGGAACTGGAGGGAGACGACTTCGAGAACGCCACGGCGCGCGTGCACGCGGTCAATCCCGATGCCGTCGTGGGGTGGCGTCTGGCTCTGGGGTCGGAGACCCCACGGATCGCGGCGGATCTGGTGCGGCGCGGCGCCGCCGTCCTGCACCTCTACGGCGACGAGTACGGGCAGACTTCCGCGGGCTTCGTCGCCGACGCGCTGCGGGCGGTGCACCGCCACCTGGTAAGTGCAGCCCTGCGCGACAAAGTCTCGATCATCGCGAGCGGCGGCATCGCTACCGCCGAGCACGTGCCCAAGGCCATCGCCTGCGGCGCCGACGCGGTCGCGATCGATCTGACACTGCCGCTCGCCTTCGGCTGCGCCCTCTGGGCGGACCGGACGCACTGCGGCGCGGAGGCCGGTGAGTTCGACCCCGCCTGGGGCGCGCAGCGCCTGGTCAACCTGATGGCCGCCTGGCGCGACCAGCTGCTGGAATGTCTGGGCGCGATGGGCATGCGCGAGGTGCGCCGGCTGCGCGGCGAGACCGGCCGGGCGATCTTCCAGCCCGTCGAGGAGGAGCAGTTCCGCGCGCTCTTCCCCGTGGTCCACCTGGACGGCTACGACACCGGACCGGGCGAACCGCCCACGATGGGCGACCTGCGCTGGACCCCGGAGGTCTTGCAGGCCGCGTGGGTGATGGCCGCCACGGGCCGGCCACCCACGCACGGCGAATACGTCGGCCGCTCCGGCGGCGGCTTCGACCTCCTGCGCTTTGCGTTTGAAGTGGATCCGCAGTGGCGGCCGCAGTCGGTGGTGGAGCCACAGGACGTCGACCTGGCCTTGCCGCTGAACCGCCGCGGCTTCGGCCCGCAGATCGCGATTCCCCTGCCAGTCTACGGTGGCGGGATGTCCTACGGCTCGGTAAGCCTGCAGACAATGCTGGCGCGGGCGCGGGCGGCAACGGAGATCGGGACGTTCTCCTCCACCGGAGAGGGCGGTTATCCGGACGAACTCGTCCCCTACCAGGACGCGATCATCACGCAGGTGGCGACCGGCCTGTTCGGCGTGCGCGAGGAGACGATTCAGCACGCGCGCGTGGTGGAGGTCAAGTACGCGCAGGGCGCCAAGCCCGGGCTGGGCGGCCACCTCCTTGGCGGGAAAGTGACGGAAACGGTCGCCTCCATGCGCGAGTCGGTGGCCTGGATCAGCCTCTACTCGCCTTTCCCCTTCCACAGTGTCTACTCGGTGGAGGACCACAAGAAGCACGTGGACTGGATCAAGGCGGTCAACCCGGGCGCGCTGGTCTCGGTGAAGGTGAGCACCCCCACCGACGTGGACATGGTGGCGGTGGGCATCTACTACGCCGGCGCGCACATCGTGCACCTGGACGGCGGCTACGGCGGCACCGGCGCCGCGCCGGAGATCGCCAAGAAGAACATCGCCATGCCCATCGAGTACGCCATCCCCAAGGTGCATCAGTTTCTAGAGAAGGAAGGCATCCGGGACGAGATGGTCGTCATCGCCTCCGGTGGCATCCGCACGCCGTACGACGCGGCCAAGGCCGTCGCCCTGGGCGCCGACGGCGTGGTGATCGGGTTTGCCGAACTGGTCGCCCTGGGCTGCACGCGCATCGCCGACTGCGAGAAGGGCAAAGGCTGTCCCTTCGGCATCACGACGACCGACCCGGAGATGAGCAAGTTGATCGATCCGGGCTGGGGCGCGACGCGCATCGCCAACCTCTACCGCGCCTGGATGATCGTGCTGCGGGACATCGTCAGCCGGCTGGGTCTCCGCGCCATCGGCGAACTGCGCGGGCGCACCGATCTGCTGCGGTATCTTGGCGGTATCTTGATGGAAACGGGAGACGATCGTGACCGATCGCATTGAGGCGCTGATCCGCGCGCGCCGCCTCCTGGGCGACCGGCCGCTGCCCCCTCGCCCCGCCGAAGCGGAGGGCGGCTGCGGCGTCGTGGGCCTGGCCGCGTCCATCCCCGTGCTCGGCCGGCACATCCTGGCGCCCTGCGCGCAGATGCACAACCGCGGCAACGGGAAGGGCGGCGGCCTGACCGCTTGCGGCCTTGCTTCAGGACAACTCGGCGTGGACGCGCGGACGCTGGCCACCGATTACCTGATCCAGATCGCGCTGCTCGACGCCTCCGCGCGCGCCGACGTGGCGACGCAGTTCCTCCGCGACCTGGACGTGCACGAGGGCTACCGCATCGCCACGCTCAACGACTACCGTGACGCCGAACTGGAGGTCCGCCCGCCGGACGTCTGGCGCTACTTCGGGCGCGCCCGTCCCGACGTGCTCGACCACTTCATCCGCGCGCGCGGCCTGCAATCGCTCGACCGCGGGGACGCGGAGGACGAGTTCATCAGCCAGTGGGCCTTCCGCCTGAACCGCGACCTCTATGCCGACGGGAAGATGCGCGCCTTCGTCGTCTCCTCCGGCCGGGACATGCTAGTGCTGAAGGTGGTCGGCTACGCGGAGCAGGCCTTCCGCTACTACAAGATGGAAGACCTGCAGGCGCGCGTCTGGATCGGGCACCAGCGCTACCCGACGAAGGGGCGCGTCTGGCACCCCGGCGGGGCGCACCCCTTCGCGGCGCTGGACGTGGCGCTGGTACACAACGGCGACTTCGCCAACTACCATGCCGTCGGCGAGTACCTGGCGCAGCGCGGGCTCTACCCGCTCTTCCTGACCGACACTGAAGTGGCGGTCCTGCTCTTCGACCTGTGGGGCCGCACCTATCGCTATCCGCTGGAGTACCTGCTGGAGGCGCTGGCCCCGACGACGGAGCGGGACTTCCTGATGCTGCCGCCGGAGCGGCAGAAGTTGTACCGCGCCATCCAGGCGGCGCACCTGCACGGCTCGCCGGACGGCCCCTGGTTCTTCATCGTGGCGCGGACGGTCAAGGGCGGGCAGTCCTGGCAGTTGATCGGGATCACCGACACCTCGATGCTGCGGCCGCAGGTCTTCGCGCTGCAGGAGGGCGCGGTGCAGATCGGCATCATCGCCAGCGAGAAGCAGGCGATTGACGCCACGCTGCGCAGTCTCGCGCAGGAGGACCCGCGCGTCTGCCCGGTGGCCGACCGCTACTGGAACGCCCGCGGCGGCTCCTATACCGACGGCGGCGCCTTCATTTATGCGGTGGAGCAGGCCGGGGACGGCACGGCGCGCCTGGTCTGCACCAACAAGTTCGGCGCGCCGCTTGTGACCCCGCCCGGACAGGTCCACTACCTGCCGACGATCAGGGTGACACCCCGGCCGGTCACGCTGGCGGCGCCGGCGAAGCCTGCCGAAGGCGGCAGCGAACTGCCCGACGCGGAGACGGCCCGCCAGGCGATGGCCCACTGGTCCTACGACAACCTGCTCAACTGGCTGGACGCGGTGCAGCGCTATGCCGTGCTGGGTCCGGCGGCGCTCCGGCAGGGTGCCGGGCTCCTGACGACGCTGCTCGACGGCCGCTATCCTACCGGGCGGAAGAAGCGGGCCTCCGTGCGGGCATTACTGCAGGAGCGGCTCTGCACCATCTTCCGGAGCGCCTCCCGGGACTGGGCGGAGATCCGCCTGGCAGACTGGACGTCGCGGCGCAGTCTCGGTGAGGGCGACCCCGACGCGCTGCTCCTGGTGGACGGCGTCGGCTTCCCCGCGGAGGGGACGGAGGGCCTCTCGCAGTTCCTGGTCAACGCCCACCGGCGCGGCTGGCGCGAGATGGTTGTTTTCGACGTGCGGGGGCAGCGCTTCATCGGCAACGGCTTCGGCCCGGAGACCGACGGGGTGCGCCTGGACATCTACGGCAGCCCCGGCGACTACCTGGGGTCTGGCCTGGACGGAATGACGCTAATCGTGCACGCCAGCGGGCAGGACCAGTGCGGCCAGATCCTGAAGCGGGGCAGACTCGTCTTCCACGGGGACGTCGGGCAGACGTTCCTCTACGGCGCGAAGGGTGGGGAGATCTTCGTCCTCGGCAACGCGGCGGGCCGGCCGCTGATCAACGCGGTCGGTCGGCCGCGCGTCGTGATCAACGGCTCGGCGCTGGACTATCTGGCCGAGTCCTTCATGGCCGGCATCCCCACCGACGGCGGTGGGTTCTGCATCCTGAACGGCATCACGTTTGACGTGGACGGCCGCGTCATCGACCAGGAGACGCCCTATCCGGGCGGCAACCTGTTCTCGCTGGCCTCCGGTGGGGCGATTTACGCGCGGGATCCCTACGGCCGGCTGGACGCGCATCAGCTCAATGGCGGACGCTACGCCGAACTGACCGATGAGGACTGGGCCCTCATTCGCCCCTACCTCGAGGAGAACGAACGCCTTTTCGGGATTCCTCGGGAGACGCTGCTCACGGTGGACGGGAGGCTGCGTCCGCCCCACGAGGTCTACCGCAAAGTCGAACCTCGCGAGCTCGCGGTCTTGTAGTAGACTATGTCAGGTACTTCTTCGCCCAGTCGCTGACGAGAGGGATCGTGAAGTCCTTTCCATTGTATGTCTGGTACGCGTAGTAGATGGACAGGATGAGCCAGGCAAGCCAGAGGATCGGACCGAGCAGCGTGGCGACCACGATCCCGATCGCCGCGATCCGCGGCCAGCGATCGTT
>CAYHPT010000034.1:0-8183 GCA_964358435.1 uncultured bacterium
GTCCGAGCCATCCGCTGGCGAGACGGCTCCAGGGCCCCTCCGTCGACTTGCGATGCGCGTACCCCCAGAGCGCTCTCACCGCCACCGTTGGTGCCGCCACGGAGAGCGCTGCGAGGGCGACCGTAACGACGTCCGACGTTTCCTGCCACAGTCCCCACACCGACCCGGCGCCGACGCCAAGCGCCACTACGCTCGTCACCAGCGAAGAGCGCCCAGTCGTCACGCTGGCGCTGTGCGCCTCTTCGGCGCGGGCCGGCAGTTCCTGCCGCATCGCCGCCGCCAGCGCCCGCGTGTCGTAGCCGGCGCGCAACAACTGCCGCGCGTGCACGCCGAGGTGCGCAACGCGCTCGGCTCCAAGCGCTCCGATGAGAGCGGCAATCAGCAGGTAGACCGCCGAGAGGATGGACGCCGTGAAGGACGCGCGCGGAAGCGTGGTTAGGATATGCCCCAAGACGCCGGCGACGCCTGCAGCTGTGCCTGCCGTGGCAACCTCGGCGCCGGTGGCTACATCCACCAGCACCGCCCGTGCCGACTCGGTAACGAAGTCGATGCCGCTGCCTTAGCGGGGCATGGGCGGCGCCTTAAGCGAACACGCGCGGCTCGATGCCGGCCATGCGGCAGAACCACACGAGGTCGGCCACCCAGTCCCCGTAGACCCCGTGGATGTGGTTGGAGTCGTACTCGGCCAGGAATTCGTCGGCCGGCACCCGGAATCGCGCGAAGGCGTGCGGCCACTGGGGCGTTGTGGCCTGCACCTTCTCGGCCTGCACCGCCGGGGGGAACTCAACAAACTCCGCCGGCACGATCGCCATCCAGTACTTGCCGTTGCGGCGGGCCAGCCGCGCCAGCGTGACCTCGCCGGGGGCGGCCACGTGCATGACCGAAGCGCCGCCGGCGGGGAAGTAGATGATCGCCGGGTACAAGTGGACGTTCTTCAGATTCTCCGTCGGGTCGAAGGAGCGGCCCGCGAAGTACGTCGCGTGCTCCCCGGAGTTGCAGAGATCCCAGACGTTGGCCTCAGCGTCGTAGTGCCGGACGTCGGCGAACAGGACCGGAGTGCCCGCCAGGTGCTTGAAGATCTCCATGGTCAGGGCACCGTCGCTGTCGGCCTCGGTGGCGCAGATGATCGGATCGTGCGGCCCCTCCCAGTCGTACGGGTCGTTGAGGAAGGCCTCGGCCACGTCCATCGTGGCGAAGTGGTTGGTCATCTCGGGCTGCCCCTTGATGCCGCAGAAGTCCAGCCGCCACTCGTCGATGAGCTCACGGACGGCGTGGTAGGACTTGATCTGCCGCCGCAGCAGCTCCGGCGTCAACTTCTTGCCGTCGTAGTGGATGGTGGCCCCGCTGCGCTCCAGCCAGGCGATTCCGGCGTCGGCGCGGGAGTCCGGAATCTGCTCAGCCCGCCGGACGATCTCGAACTGGTCGATGTGCTCGATGTCGATGCCGAAGTCCCTGCGCCACTGGTCAAGGGCGGGGACCGCGGTATACATGCCCATCGAACGGCCGCCGACGATACCGTAGACCTCGCCACGCAGCCGGTTCCGCGCCACGGCCGGCCGGAGGAACTGCCGCACCCGCTGGAAGACCACGTCGTCGTCGCTGTCGCCCGAGACCCGGCCGTGGAACACCCCCACCTGATCGAGGCTGCCGGCGGCCGACAGCATGGCCACCAGGCCCGGGTACTGGGGGTTCACGTTGGAGAACAGCAGGATGGGCCCGGGCACGAACTGCGAAGCAATAACCGAGTAGTGCGGCCAGGCCCAGATGGCATAATTGAAGATCGTGGCTTCTACGCCCTGGGCCGCGAGGTAGCGGCCCTCACTCTGCGCCAGGTCCGTCGTCCACACGATCTCGCGGCCAGTGACGATCTCCCAGCCAATGCCGCGCAGCCGCGCGGCCAGGCGGTCCTGGAACTGCCGGGTGAGGGGGAGCAGCTCCTGGTGAACGTGGGGGCGGCCGTCGGAAAAGGTGAGAATACCAACCCTCGGGGCCTTCATGGGTCTCCTCCGTCCCTGCGCGTCACAAAGAGGGTGACTCGCGCGGAGAGGTGAGCCGCTCCGGTCGGAAGATGTGAAAACGCTCTCACATTGGACCATTCGTGCTGCCGCCGTAGACTCCTTCCCGGCGGGGCCGTCTTACCGCGTGAGGCTTGATTCCGTGGGGCGGCCGTGCAGGAGGAGGCGGCGCGTCGCCGCGAACTCGTTATGATAACGCTCTCTTAGGCTGTCGGCCATGGCGACCCTCAAGGACGTTGCGCGCAAAGCCGGGGTTTCGGTGGCAACCGCTTCACGGGTGCTCGGCGGGTACGGCTACGCCAGCGACCAAGCGCGCGCCCGCGTGCTTCGCGCCGCCCGGCAGCTCGACTACACGCCCAACGCTCTCGCCCGGGGGATGGTGCAGAAGCGGACCCACGCCATTGGCGTGATCGTCTCCGACAACGCCAACCCCTTCTTCGCCGCAGTCGTCCGCGGCATCGAGGACGTGGTACGGCGCCACGGCTACGCGGTCGTCCTGTGCAACACCGATGAGGATCCCTCTAAGGAAGACCTCTACCTGCGGATCCTCCGGGAGAAGCAGGTGGACGGGCTCCTGCTCGCGCCCAGCGGCCGGGCCAGCTCCCGCCTCCGCCGCTGGCTGCGCAACGGCATCCCCCTGGTGCTCGTCGACAGGCGCCTGGAGGGCATCCGCGCGGACACGGCGCTGGTCGACAACCTGGAGGGCGCGCGCACGGCCGTCAGCCACCTGATCGCGCTGGGCCACCGGCGCGTCGGCATCATCAGCGGACCAGCAAGGGTCTTCACCGGGCAGCAGCGCCTGGCCGGCTACTTAGAGGCGCTCAAGGCGGCGGGTCTGCGCGCTGATCCGGGCCTTGTGCGGGAAGGAGACTTCAAGCAAGCGAGCGGCTACGGGCTCGCCCGTGAGTTCCTCGAGATGAAGCATCGGCCGACGGCCCTCTTCGTGGCCAACAACCTGATGACCATCGGCGCCATGCTCGCATTGAAGGAAGCCGGCGTCCGCATCCCACAGGAGATGGCCATCGTTGGTTTCGACGACATGGATTGGGCCTCGATCCTCACGCCGACTTTGACGGCGGTGGCGCAGCCGGCCTACACGCTGGGCACGAACGCTGCCCAACTCCTGATGCAGCGGCTGGAGAACCCGTCCCGGCCGGTGCAGGAGATTGTTCTGAAGACTCATCTCGTGGTCCGCGAGTCTTGCGGCGCCTCCCTGGTGCGGGCAGGGATCGCTGAAGCCACCTCGGGGTCGCCGGCCGCATCGAACCGCTCGGCGCCCCAATAGGGCTAGGCGGCCACAGCCTCTCTGACAGCGCGCAGGTTGGCTTCGGGGGTATCGATGAAGGTCACGCAGCCGGCGGCGACGATGAGGCGTTCCCCGTTGGTCTGGGTGATGGCGTCGCGCACCTGGTCCGCGACGGCCTCAGGCGTGCTCCCGGCCAGCGTCTCCTGATCGAGCCCGCCGGCCAGGCACCCCGAGTAGCGCGCGCGGGCCGCGGCCAGCGTGGGCGAGGTCTGGCGGTCGTGCCAGTGGATCACGTCCACGGGGTAGTCGGTGACCAGGTCGAACATGACGTGCTGGCCGTGCAGGTGCAGGATGCGCACCTCCGCCAGCGCCGCCGCGTCCAGCACCTGCAGGTCGTAAGGGCGGCCGAACTCCTCGTACTCCTCTTCCGTCAGGTAGTCCGTGGTCGCGCACTGCGTAGCGAAGAAGACGCCGTCGGCGCCGGCATTCAGAGTCTCCACGGCGAATCGCTGGATCACCTCGGTGATCGTGGCCAGCCCCTGGTGCAGCGTCTCCGGCTCCTCGCGCAGATAGCGCAGCAGCGCCTGATCGCCACACAGCGTACGGGCGATCGTCAGCGGGCTGAAGATCGTGGAGAAGATGACGTCCTCAGGGAGTTCCTGCCGGATCAGGTGCAGGGCGTGCAGTTCCCGGCCGTAGACGCCCGCGGTGATGTCCAAGGACTTCAGCGCCGCCCAGTCGGTGGGCTTCTTGATCGGCCGGTCGGTGTAGTGCCGGGTGCCTTCGCGGTTCTGACGGTAGCCCGCGTGCAGGCCCCAGTCGTCCCCGTAGTAGCCGCTCGCCGGGGTCACTTTGAGGAAATCCCAGTCGTAGGTCTTGTAGAAACGCACGTGCGCCGCGGCGAGTGTCTCGGCCTTGCCGTCTTCTTGCGGGAAGTGGCGCCAGAGGCCCACCGGCAGGCGGTCCACGACGGCGCCCCGAATGGCAGCGTGCAGCCGGTCGCGCTTCGTCATGGCGCCGGCGCGTCACCGTAGCGGCGGCGCATGTAGTTCAGGATCTCGCGGTCGACCATGTCGTCCTCGCGCCACCGCTCCTCGAAGTTCTCTACGCTGCAGAATCGGCGGAACGCCGCTTTCGTGGCGTCGTCGTAGGTCCCGGTTACCTCGTCCCGGTAGAAACCGAGGCGCCGCAGAATCTCCTGCACCTCCCGCACGACGTTGCCGGCCAACTGCGTCACCGCGTGTTCGCCCAGCGCGAAGTACAGCCGGTGCAGGTCGAGGAGTTTGCGCAATTCGACGATCGGCGTCGGATGATCGTCCAGCCGCAGGTCGATATAGCGGTCGAGGTAACCGCCGTAGGAACCCTTCTCTTTGACGACAAGCAGCGCCGCCGACTGCTGCCCGCGGCTGTCGCCCCCTTCGTGCTGTCCGGCTTCCAGGACGACGACCAGGCGTTCCGGCAGCGGCCCGGTCGAACGCTGAAAGGTTCCGGCCATCGCCTCCACCACACGCGGGCCGGCCAGGATGTTCCCCTGGCAGGTGAAGCCGTCCCCGGAGCGCTGCCCGGCCCAGTGCAGACACTCCTTGCCGGTCCAGGCGGCTGCTCGCCCCCGGGTGTCCACAATGCCGAGCTGGCGGTGCTCGCGATTCTCGTCGGGTCCGACCAAACGCTTCACCGCCTCGTCCGCCGCGTGTCCGGCCGCGAGCAGCCGCAGCCCTTCCGGGCCGTAGCTCAAGTTGGCCCAGGCCTGCGTCGCGATGCCGCCCACGCCGGCCTGCGCCCACGGCACGACCGCGCCCACCGCGAGGAACTTGCTGGCCACGGCGATGCCGATCTCGCCCGTCTGCCGGGCGATGGCGACGATGGAGAACGTGCTGGGCCGGAGGTCAGCCGACAATCAATGACTCCAGATCCTTGGGGTACGGGGTGAGGCTCTCGCAGCCGTCCTCGGTCACGACGACGGTGTCGGAGTGGCGGAAGCCGCCGACGCCTGGGATGTAGATGCCAGGTTCCACCGACATCACCATCCCCGGGGCCAGCACCGTCTCGTCGCCGGGCGCGAAGAAGGGGAGTTCGTGGTAGTCGATGCCGATGCCGTGCCCGGTGCGGTGGATGAACGCGTTGCCCAGCCCGGCCTCCTCGATCACGCTGCGCGCGGCGCGGTCGACCTCCCGGCAGTCCACGCCAGGGCGGATGGCGGCGAGCGCGGCCTCCTGCGCCCGCAGCATGATCTCGAAGAGGCGGCGCTGCTCGGCGCCGGCCTTCTCGACGAAGATGGTCCGCTCGTCCTCGCTGTAGTACCCGTTCACCGCGCAGCCGGTGCCGTGGATGACCACATCGCCGGAACGCAGCGTCCGGCCGCTGGGGATGGAGTGGGGCAGCACCGTCTTCTCGCCGGAGACGGGGCGGGAGCCCGCGGAGACCTCGTCCTCCGGGAAGCGTTTCACCGCCTCGCGCAGCATCGCCGCGTTCCCCTCGGCCATGATGGCGATCTCCGCGGCGCCGACGGTGCTGGCGTCCACCTCGACGGCCATCCCGTGCTCGGCCAGGACGCAGCCCTTACGGATCAGCGCCAGTTCCTCCTGATCCTTGACCATGCGCGGCGCTTCGACCAGCCCGCCCACGGGCTGCACCTTGCAGGAGGCCTCCCGCAGGTAGGCGTAGCCTTCGTAGGTCAGACCGGCAGGCTCAAAGCCGACCGCCTGCTTCACCCCCTGTGCCCGCAGTACGTGCACGGCCAGGTCGAGGGCGAGGTGCAGCGGCGATTTCCCCCCCAGCCCGCCGAGTTGGAGGTCGGAATAAGTGCGGATGTCCCGTACGCGAGAACGCGTCTGGGCGTGGCTGCTCTCCAGTTCGGGAATGACCAGGACCGGCTCCTCGGTCAGGATCAGAATGACGGGTCGGGTATAGGTGACGGCGCGGAACCCCGTCAGGTAGTAAGTATTGGCCGGCGCGGAGACGAGCAGGGCGTTCAGGCCTCGCTCCCGGGCGGCAGCGTACACCACGTGCAGACGATCGCTCACGAGCAGTTTCTTTCTGCTATCATCTCGTCTCCCCCTTTCACGTCACGCGTGGTTCTCGCGGGACGTTCAACCCCTCCCAGGCGTACGCGCCGCCGGGCCTGCCGTCCACGCTGACCTCCTGGCACGTCCCCTATTACGCGGGACTTCTGGCGATCACGTTGGCTCTGTGCTCTGTGCTGATCTGGAATCACCGCAAAGGATATCCATTCGTGGATCCGTGGGCGGCGCTGAGCTACTGGCGGCGCAGCCTGCAGCAGTACCGGTACGGCCAGTTCATTTTTGGAGAGTCCCTGGGCGTCCTGAGCATCCTGCTACAGACCGTTCTGCTCATGGGGGTGATTCTGCCGGTGGTGCGCCGCTGGCGCCTGCGTGCCGGGAGCCTGACGCTGGTGTTCACGCTGAATGCGGTTCTCGTTGCCTTCCTGCAGGGGTATTACGCGTTCGTCCTCGTGGCGGTCACCGCCGGCATCATCGCCGACGTGCTGCTAAAGCAGATGAGCCCCCCGAGGGTGAAGCCGCTGGAGCCTTCTCGTTCTCCCTTCGGCGGCACCCCCGGAGCAGCGGAGCGATCAGGCGGGTTGAGTCCGCGCTGCTTGCTCAGAGCGTTCGCTTGAAGTGCTGCATGTAAGGGCGAAAGCCGAGGCTCTCCCAGAGGCGAATCGCTTCTCGATTATCGATCGCCACCGTCAGTTCCACCGTCGTGACGGTCTCCTCCCGCAGCCACGCCAGCAGGTCTGAGACCAGGCGGCGAGCGATGCCGCGGCGGCGGTAGCCCTGTTTGGTGAAGACATCCTGGATGAACCCGCGCCGCCGCTCGGCGAAGAATGGCGGCAGAAACGTGATCCGGGCGACGCCGTACCCCACGATCCGCCCCTCCTGGCGCGCCACCAGGACCCGCGCGTCGGGCCGGCCCAGCAGGCTGGCCAGATACCCGGCGTAGGCGGCGCGCCAGCCCGCCGCGGGCGCAAAAGCGGGATCGAGGTCCGCGTGAAAGGCGGCCAGTTCCCCCCAGAGGTCCACGATGGCGTCGATATCCTGTGCCCGCGCCGGCGTGATCTCCATGTGTGGCCTGCAACTTCGCGCGGGGTGCGATCCTTCCTTCCATGAACCTCCGGGGCTGATGGTTGGGCGGCGCCGTGGGCGAGGGCCCCCGCCGCGTTCCCCTTAGGCAGCATCGACGTGTACCTGCAACGACGGGTCGTCGATTCCCGGACACGTCGATGTAGGCACTAAACCCCGCCCGCCGCTGGGCCGTTTAGTGAAGAAAGAGAACTGGAAATCTGCAGGGTAGACCCCATCCGACAGCGCCGTGAGGGGGAGTGCCTGATGGCGGAGGCCTTGCTGCGAAAGTTTCGCCCCACCGCATCCACCCCGTGGGACTACGCCAGGGCGGCCCACCTGCTGTCCCGGGCCGGGTTCGGCGGCACACCCGAAGAGATCCAGCGTCTGGTCTCCCTCGGGTTCGACGCGGCGGTGGAGGAACTCCTGAGCTACGAGCGGGCCCCCGACGTTCCCGGCGAGGTGGACTTCTCCGAACTGCGGCAGGCTTACGCGGATGCCTTCGCCCTGCGGCAGGGCGGCGCGGACGAGCAGACCCGCCGCACGCTGCAGAACAAGATCAACCGCCTGCAGCGGGAGAAACTGCAAGAGGTCCGGGTGTGGTGGACGGCCCGGATGGTGGCGACGAAGCGGCCGCTGCAGGAGAAGATGGTCCTCTTCTGGCACGGCCTGCTCGTCTCCGGCTTCCCCGATGTGCAGAACCCCGAGTTTCTCTACATCCAGAATCACCTCTTCCGCCGCATGGTCCCGGGCAACTTCAAACAGTTGATCCTGGAGATCAGCAAGCCGGCGAGGTGACAGATGCCCTGCTGCGCCGCATGGTGCCCGGCGCGGCGATCG
>CAYHPT010000035.1:0-8108 GCA_964358435.1 uncultured bacterium
CTCCAGCAGCGCCGACTGGGTGCGCGGTGTCGCCCGGTTGATCTCGTCGGCTAGGAGAATCTGCGCGAAGATCGGCCCGGCGCGGAACTCGAAGTCCTGTGTGCGCTGGTTGAAGAAGTACAGGCCGGTGATGTCGGAGGGCAGCAAGTCCGGCGTGCACTGGATGCGGCGGAAGGTGCCACCGATGGCGCGGGCCAGCGCCTTCGCCAGCATCGTCTTGCCGATCCCCGGTACGTCCTCGATCAGGATGTGCCCCTCGCAGAGCAGCGCGACCAGCGCCAGATCGATGACGTCGCCTTTGCCGACGATCACCCGCTCCACGTTCTCGCGCACGCGCGCGGCGAGGGCGCTTACTCTATCCATCCGACGCTCCCACCATGGCGGAATGCTCCCATCCTACCATCACTTCCTACCATCACTGCCGGGCAGCAGATGGTTCGACATCCAGAGCCAGCCCCCCGCCTTGCGGTCCGCCGGGTGTACCCATCTTCTGGCAGCGGGCGACCATCGTCGCCATCGCCTCCGCGGCGTCGGCGCCCCGCGCGCGGTGCACCTGACAGCGCCACCCGTCGATCAGGACGGGCTGAAGCTTGATGCGCCGCACGCCCGTCTGGTCAAGATCACACACGAGGAGGAAGGATCGGTCGTTGCGCCGGTCCGGATCGACGGCGTAGTCGTCGACGTAGTCGCCGAGATCGTAGCAGATGGGCACGACCCGGCCCGGCCGGCCCGCCGGGCGGTAGAGTTCAATCCCCTGGACGACGTGGGCCGAAGTGCCGATGAAGAGATCGGCCCCGGCATCCGCCAGCGCGCGGGCGAATGGGGCGTGGTGGGGGAGAGGCTCGGCGGCCATGTTCGGCCCCCAGTGCGCCGCGACGATCACCAGATCGTGGCCGGCCCGCGCCGCCTGCACCATGTCGAGCAGCGTCCGCGCGCGCTCATCGCGGAGGTCCACAGGGACGTAGTAGACGCCCGGCGATCCGGCCCGAGCCTCCCACCCGGGCTCGTTGTCGGTGCAGTTGATCAACCCGATCTGCAGGCCCCTAACCTGCAGGGTGACCGTGCGGCGGGCCTCCTCGGGCGTGCGCCCGGCCCCGGCGGCAGGAATGCCGGTCTCCTCAAGAAGCCCCAGCATCTCCTCCAGCGCCGCCGCGCCGTAGTCGAGGGTGTGATTGTTCGCCAGCGTGACCGCCGTGACGTGGGCCGCCCGCAGTGCTTCGAGCGCTTTCGGCGGCGCCTTGAAGTGAAAGATCTTCCGCGGCCAGGGCTCGCCGGTTTCGTCCCGGGCGACGACACACTCGAGGTTCATCAGAACCGCATCGGCCTCCCGGAGCAGCGACAGGGTGTCGCCCCAGACGTACTCCGGCGGGCGGCGGCGCAGGATCTCGCCGGAATTCCGCCCCAGCATCACGTCGCCGGTGACCGCGAGTTTCACCGCTGGGGGGCCACCAGCGTCTCCAGCCTCTGAAAAAAGTCCGGGAAGGTCTTGGTCACGCACACCGGATTCGCGATGGCGATGCCGTCCGCGCGCAGGCCGGCGACGGTGAAGGCCATGGCGATGCGGTGGTCGCCGTGGGTCTCCACGACGGCGGGACGCACCGGCCGCGGAATGATCTCCAGGCCGTCCTCGAACTCCCGCACCTCCTGGCCCAGCCGCCGCAGCTCCGTGACCAGGGCGCTCAGCCGGTCGGACTCCTGGTGCCGGATATGCCCGACGCCGCGGATCCGCACCGGCCCTTCGGCAAACGGCGCCAGTGCGGCCAGCGTCATCGTCATGTCGGACATGGCGTTCAGATCGACGTCCCCGCCCCGCAGGCGCTCCGGTCCGTGTACGGTCACGCCCTCATCGCTCCACGCCACCGTACACCCCATCGCCCGGAGGACGTCGAGAAACCTCACATCCCCCTGCAGGGAATCGCGCGCCAAGCCCGGGACGGTCACCCGCCCGCCGGTCGCGGCCGCGGCGGCGAAGAAGTAGGAGGCGCTGCTGGCATCCGGTTCCACGCGAAACGTGCGCGGCGCGTAGCGCTGCGGCGTGATCGCATAGCGGTGCGCGTCGTCACGCTGCACCGTCACGCCGAACGCCCGCATGGTCCCCAGCGTGAGGTCGACATAGGGCGCTCCCACGAGGGGGCCCTCCAGGAAAAGTTCTACCCGCGATTCCGCCAGCGGTGCCACCTGCAGTAAGCCGGAAAGAAACTGACTGCTCACCCCACCGCGCACGGCGGCCCTTCCTCCGGCCAGGCCCCGCGCCTTCAAGCGGACTGGTGGACACCCCGAAGGCGCAACCGCGTCGCACCCCAGCGCCCGCAACGCCAGGACAAGGTCGAGGATTGGCCGCTGCCGCATGCGGGCGGAGCCATCGACGACAAATTCACCAAATCCAAGTGCCGCGACCGCGGTGAGAAAGCGTGCCACGGTGCCGGCGTCGCCGGCGTCGATCCCCGCGCCCCGCGCCGGAATCCGCCCGCCCTCGCCGCGGACGACGAACCGCTCGGCCGGCGGGTCCTCCTCGATCGCAAATCCCAGCGCCCGCAGGCCTGCCGCCATCAGGCGGGTGTCGTCGCTGCACAGCGCGCCTTCGATCACGGTGCGCCCGTCGGCCAGCACCCCCAGAACCAGGACACGGTTGGTGATGCTCTTGCTGCCGGGGACGCGGACGGTCCCGGTCACCGGACCGCGCGCGGGCGTAATCAGGCGGACGCTCACGCCGATTCGGGCGGCATGGGGCCCCGGGCGCGGCGGGCGCCGCGGGTGAGGTCCGGACGCAGTTTTTCCGCCTCGCGCAGGTAGACGTGGGCCACCTCTTCCTGCGAGCGGGGTGTGTTCCAGAGGATCAGCACCCGGACGCAGCGGCCCACGGCTCCCGGCACGTCGATCTCGCGCGCCGTGAGCAGGGGCACGGTGCTCCACCCCAGGGTCCGGCCGGCCTCGGCGGGGAAAGCGGCGTTCAGGTCTTCGGTGCAGGTGAAGAGCACCGCGGCGATCTCGTCGGGTTCCACGCCGTTCTGCCGTACCATCTCGGTGAGCAGTTCGCGCGTCGCTGACAGGATGGCCTCGGCCGTATTCGCCGGGGCCGTCGTCGCGCCGCGGATGCCGCGGATGTGCATCAGGCCTGCTCCCGGGTCGTCTGCCGCAGAAGACCCGCGGCGGCACGCACCGCCAGGATCATCGACTCCGGACCGAAGCCCTGGATCGACCCGACGCAGACCGACGCCAGCAGCGACCGCCGACGGAACGGCTCGCGGCGGAAGGGATTGCTCAGGTGGGCCTCGATGACGGGGATGCTGATCGCCGCCACGGCGTCCCGCAGGGCGACGGAGGTGTGGGTCAGCCCGCCGGGATTGAGGACGACGGCGTCATACGCGTGCCGGGCGGCGTGCAGGCGGTCGATCAGGGCACCCTCATGGTTCGACTGCAACACCGCCACCTCCACGCCTTCCGCCGCGCCGGCCGCCCGCAGCCGCGTGCTCAACTCCGCAAACGACTCGCTCCCGTAGACCTCCGGCTCGCGTTCGCCGAGGAGGTTCAGGTTCGGGCCGAACATCACGAGGACGCGCGGCATGCTCGCAGGGCCTCCAGCACCAAGGGCTCCGGTACAACCTGATCGCTGACACCCTGACCGGCATCGCGCAGCAGCGTGAAGCGCATCTCGCCGCGGCGCGTTTTCTTGTCCAGGCGCATGGCTTCCATCATTACTTCCTCGGATGGGGCGCCCGCCAGGATCATTGTAGGCAGTCCCGCCCGGTGGAGCACCGTGGCCTGGCGCTCCGCGACCTCAGCCGACACTAAGTTCAGCCGTGCGGCGATGCGCACCTCCACACTCATCCCGATGGCGATGGCTTCGCCGTGGGTCAGCGTCCCCGCCGAGGTGATCTCCACGGCGTGCCCCACAGTGTGTCCGTAGTTCAGCACCCGGCGCGGACCCTCTTCCCGTTCGTCGTGCTGAACAATCCGCGCCTTGATCGAGGCGCACCACCGGACGCAGTGGTGCAGCGCCTCAAGATCGCGGCGCAGCAGCGCGGCGAGCCGCTCCTCGGTGAACGCCAGCAGGTCGGCGTCGCAGGCCATCCCGTACTTGACCACCTCGGCCAATCCCGATCGCGCCTCGCGCGGCGGCAGCGCCTTCAGGGTCTCGACGTCCGCCAGCACCAGCGCCGGCTGATGAAAGACGCCGACCAGATTCTTCGCCCGCGGGTGGTTCACCGCCGCCTTGCCGCCGATCGCGCTGTCCACCTGGGCGAGCAGGGTGGTGGGGACGTGGACGAGCGCGAGCCCCCGCATGTAGGTGCCGGCGACGAATCCGGCCAGGTCCCCGATCACGCCGCCGCCGACGCCGACGACGACCGCGCCGCGATCCACGCCCGCCGCCGCCATCCGATCGTAGACGGCCGCCGCCGCGCGCAGGCTCTTTGCCCGCTCTCCTTCTGGCACCGTGACGGCAACCGGCTCCAGCCCCGCCGCGCGGAGGACGCGTTCCACCCGCGCACCGAAGCGGCGCCAAAGCCGGGGATGGGTCAGCACGACCGCCTGTGTTGCCGAGAACTGCTGGCGGACCTCCCATCCGAGAAGGTCCAGGATGCCGGTACCGATGCGGACGGGATAGGAACGCGCGCCCAGCTCCACCGTGACGGTGTCGCTCGCGCCGGCCGCCACGGCCGTCAGGATCTCCTGCGCCAGCTGCTCCGGTGGGCGCGCAGCGTCGAGGATCAGGTCGGCCGCCGCGTACTTAGGAGCACGCTCGGCCAGAAGGGTCTGCACACGCGTCCGCGGATCGGGGGCGAGGAGTGGTCGCCCGCCGCCGTCGGCTCCCAGGCGCGCCAGCAGCACGTCCGGCTCCGCGGTCAGCGCGACGATCAATCCGTGGCGGCGCAGCGCTGCCATGTTGGTCGGATCGAGGACGACCCCGCCGCCGGTCGCAATCACGGCGCGCCGCGCCCGCGCGGCCTCCTGCACCGCCGCTCGTTCGATCCGGCGAAACTCCGCCTCCCCGTCCCGCGCAAAGATTTCCGCGATCGACCGCCCCGCCCGGCGGACGACCATCTCATCCGTATCCAGCAGCGGCCACCCTAACCAGGCGGCCACCCTTTCGCCGACGGCGCTCTTCCCCGAGCCGGGCATGCCGACCAGGACGACGTTGGGCGGGCCCGCCCGCGCAGACAGTGCCGGGTCGCCGCGGGACATCACATCTCCCGCAGGCGGCGCATGTACGCATCGTAGGCCGTGCGGATGTCGGCCACGGCGTCGCCGCCGAACTTCTCCAGGAAGGCATCGGCGAGCACGTACGCCACCATCGCCTCGCCGATGACCGCCGCCGCCGGCACGGCGCAAACGTCGCTGCGCACCACCGCCGCCTCGACGGGTTCCTTCGTGATCAGGTCCACGGAGCGCAGCGGGGTCCGCAGGGTGGAGAGCGGCTTCATCGCCGCGCGCACAATCAGCGGGTCGCCGGTCGTCGTGCCGCCTTCGGTCCCGCCGGACCGATCGCTGCCGCGGTAGAAGCCTCGCTCCCGGCTGTAGAGGATGTCGTCGTGCGCCGCGGAACCCGGCGTGCGCGCCGCGGCGAAGCCGAGCCCGAACTCCACGCCCTTGATGGCGTTGATCGACATCAGCGCGGCGGCGACGCGCGCGTCCAGCTTGCGATCCCAATGCACGTACGACCCCAGCCCGGGCGGCAGGCCCAGCGCGATCACCTCGAAGACGCCGCCCAGCGTGTCTCCCCGCTCGCCCGCGGCGTCGATCGCCGCCTTCATCTCTTCCTCGGCCTCCGGATCGACACAGCGCACGGCGGAGGCGGCGGCGCGCTCGGCGATTTCCTCCCAGCGCTCCGGCCGCGTGCGGATAGTGACCCCCCCGATCTCGGTGACGTGGCTGATGATGGTGCCGCCGAACGCGGCCAGGAATTTGCGGCAGATAGCGCCGCCGGCCACCCGCGCCGCGGTCTCACGGGCGCTGCTGCGTTCCAGCACCCGCCGCACGTCGCGGAAGCCGTACTTCTGTGCGCCCACCAGGTCGGTGTGCCCCGGGCGGGGCCGGGTGATGTCCGGTTCGTCCTGGCGCCAGTCGCGGTTTTGGATCCACAGGGCGATGGGCGCGCCGATGGTCTCGCCGCGGATCACGCCGGAGACGATCTCGGCGCGGTCCTGCTCGATCTGCATGCGGCCGCCCCGGCCGTAACCCAACTGGCGCCGGGCCAGATCACGGGCGATGTCGTCCTCGGAGAGCGGCAGCCCGGCCGGCAGGCCCTCCAGGATGGCCACCAGGGCGCGCCCGTGCGACTCCCCCGCGGTCAGGAACCGCAACATCGTGCCGTCATTATACGGCTCCCCCGACAGGCCGGGCGAGGCGGCACGGAGAATCTGGCGCACATGCGACTGCGCCCCGCGGGTCGCGCCCTCTACGCGCTCGGCGGCTTCGGGGCCGCGGTGCTGCAGCAGACCGTCCTGTTGTGGGTCTTCTTCTTCTACGCCCCACCGCCGGGTCAGCCGCACCCCGCCCGTGCCACCCCGGGCATGGTCGGCCTGGCCATGGCGGCCAGCCGGATCGTGGACGCGCTGGCCGATCCGCTCGTGGCCCATTGGAGCGACAGCCTGCGCAGCCGCTGGGGACGCCGCCGCCCCTTCATCCTCGTGGCCTCACCCCTGCTGGCCGTCTGCTTCGTCCTGCTCTGGCGGCCGCCCGACGCCCGAATCTCCATCGCCAACGCCCTCTACCTGGCCGTCACGCTGGGGGTTTTTTTCTTCCTGTACACGATGGTCCTCAACCCCTACACCGCCCTCCTTCCGGAAGTGACGGCGGGCGGGCGCGGCCGCGTGACGACGACGTCGCTGCAGGCCGCCTTCAATCTCGCCGGCATCGGCGCGGCCTTCGTCGGCTCCTCCTGGCTCTCTACCCGGTACGGTTTCTCCACGATGGGCTTCATCCTGGCGCCCATCGGTCTGGCCGCGCTGCTGACCTCCGGCACGGCGGTGCGGGAGAGCATCCCCACCGCGCCGCCCCAGCCGATCCGGGCGACGGTGCGCAGCGTCTTCAGCGACCCGCGCTTCCGCGTCTTCATTCTCGCCATCGCCACCGTCTGGTTCGGCCTGAGCATGGTGCAGCTCTCGCTGGCCCTGATCATAACCGTGCTGATGGGCCTGCCACAGTCCGCGGTGACGCTGTTCCTGGGTCTGACGGTGGGAACGACCGTGGTCTCGCTGCCTTTCACCGCCCGCCTGATCCGGCGCCGGGGTGGACGCCGCACGATCCTGGGGGCGATGACCCTCCTCGCCGTGGAACTCCCCCTGGCGGCGGCGATCGGCCGCTGGCCGGTGCCGCTCAGTCCGGCCGTCGAGGGAGCCATCATCCTGCTGCTGGCCGGCCCGGCGATCGGCGCGATGTTCATCCTGCCGAACGCCTTGCTGGCGGAGATCGCCGAGGACCACGGCCGCCGCGGCGGGATGCGCGTGGAGGGAATGTTCTTCGCCTTTCAGGGGCTGATCTTCAACGGGACGACCAGCCTCTCCGCCGCCGTCCTGGGCGGGCTCCTCCAGTGGCTCGGCCAGGCTCCGCCGGACGCCCTGGGACTGCGCGCGGCGCTGCTGACTGCCGCGGTCTCCACCGCGGCGGGGGCGCTGATCTTCACACGGTATCCGCAGAGCGATCGCGCGCCGTCGCGGCGCCGTATCTAGATAATCCCGTGAAAGAATTGCATGATTAGGATCCAGTGATCGCCGTGCTGGTCCGGGCCGACCCGGCGACGGTCCGTCGGACGATTCACCGGTACGAAGCCGAGGGCCTCATCGGACTACGCACCCGCCCGCGGCCGGGGCGCTCGCGCAAGGTCACCCCCACCTGGGAACGCCTGCTGCTCCGCCTCGTGGAGCAAGACCCGCGCCGCTTCGGGGTGCCCCGGACCGCCTGGACCTCGCCGACCATGGCGGCGCATCTGGCCCAGCGGACGGGAATCCGCGTGAGCGACGATCGAGTGCAGTACTACCTGCATCAGCATGGCTATGTCACCGGGCGGCCGACGGGGGCCGTGCAGCACCTAGCCCGCCGGGATCCCCAGTACGCGTCAAAAAGGCCCGCGCCGAGGCGCTCCAAATAAGCCCCCCGCCTCGGACCGA
>CAYHPT010000036.1:0-8063 GCA_964358435.1 uncultured bacterium
GCACGCGGCGCCCGTAGGCGAAGGCCAGCACCGCGCCTGCGGTGTACGGCCCGATCCCCTTCAGCGCCAGCAGCCGATCACGCTCGGCGGGGATCTGCCCGTCGTACCGGCGGACAACCTCGTTGGCGATTTCCCACAGCCGCACCGGCCGGATGTTGTAGCCCAGCGGATACCAGACCTCCCGCACCTCCCGGACGTGCGCCCGAGCCAGGTCCTCGATGGACGGGTAGCGGCGGAGAAACTCGCGGTACTTGGGAATGACCCGCTCCACCTGCGTCTGCTGCAGCATCACCTCGGAGACCAGAATGCGGTAGGGGTCGGTGGTGCGGCGCCAGGGCAGGGACCGGCCGCGCCGGCGGTACCAGCGCAGCAGGCGGCGGACAAACGTCTTCTGGGACGGCGTCTTCATTCGTCGAACCGGACACTCTCTTTTGGCTACCCCGCCGCCTCTCCCCTGCCGCAGAGCGGCGCGCCCGCGGCGTCCATAGCGGCAGGATCGTCGCCCGCCGCCGCCTAACCTACCCCGCGCCCACTTCGATGAACCCGCCGGTCGCCGCCGCGAATGTACCCGATCCCTAAGGTGACGTGCGCCGGCGTGGTGGTGGCGGAGGTGATCGTCCGCCCCGTGGATGCGTGGCCGCAGCCCGGCCGCCTTTCTCTGGTGGATCACATCGACCTGCACGGCGGCGGGGAGCACTCCCTCCTTCATCTCATGGGGGCCGACGGGCGTCTCGTGGCGCAGGACGTGCCGGATGAGCTCCTGGCGCCTTGCCTGCCGCACTTCATGGAGACCGCGCCTGTGCGCAACCCACGTTCCACCGACCGGGGGGGATGAGATGAACCAGAGGGCGGACGCCGGGGCGATGGGGACGGCCGGTGGAGAGATTCCGTCCATCGGTGTCGGCCTGCTGGGATACGCCTTCATGGGCAAGGCCCACAGCCATGCCTTCAAGACGATGCCGTACATGATGTCCCCGTCCCCGGCGATTCCCCGGCTGGTCGCGATCTGCGGCCGAGACGAGGCGGCGGTGCGGGAGGCGGCGCGCCGCTACGGGTATGAGACGTTCTATACCGACTGGCGTGCCCTGGTGGCGGACGATCGGATCCAGGTGTTTGACAACGGGGGACCCAACCATCTGCACGCGGAGCCCTGCATCGCCGCGGCGGCCGCGGGCAAGCACGTGCTCTGTGAGAAGCCCCTGGCGCGGACCGCCGCCGAGGCGAAGCGCATGCTCGACGCCGTGACGCGCGCCGGGGTGAAGCATATGGTGGCGTTCAACTACCGCTTCGTCCCCGCCATCCGGCAGGCCCGCGACCTGATCGCCGCGGGTGCGTTGGGGGAGATCCGCCACTTCCGCGCCCGCTACCTGCAGGACTGGCTGACCGACCCCACATCCCCCCGGACCTGGCGGCTCGAGCGCGAGGCGGCGGGCAGCGGCGCGATTGGGGATCTCGGCTCCCACATCGTGGACCTGGCCCGCTTCCTGGTCGGCGAGCCCCGTCGAATCGCGGCGACAGTGAAGACCTTCGTCGGCGAGCGGCCCCTGCCGGGCGCGCAGGGCTCTGCCCCGGTCGAGGTCGACGACGCCTTCGCCGCCGTCGTGGAGTTCGCCGGCGGCGCGGTCGGCACGCTGGAGGCGTCCCGCGTCGCCGCCGGCAGGCGGAACTTTCTCGGCCTCGAGATCAACGGGACCGCCGGCTCGATCTCCTTTGACCTGGAGCGACTGAACGAGCTGGAAGTCTACTGGACCGCGGAGGGCCGAAAGGAGACCCGGGGGTTCCGCCGCGTTCTCGTCACCGATCGCGAGCATCCCTTCTTCAGCCACTGGTGGCCGCCCGGGCACATCCTCGGGTGGGAGCACACATTCATCCACGAGATCCATCACTTTCTGACCGCCATCGTCGCTGCTGCGCCCGTCGGGCCCTACGGCGCCACCTTTGAGGACGGCTACCGCGCCGCGCTGGTCTGCGACGCCATCCTGGAATCCGCGCGCACCAACCGTTCCGTGGAGGTAGCCTCTTAAAGAAACGAGAATCCTGGAGGCGACATGGGGGACGTCCGCCACGAACGTACATTGATCTTCATCAAGCCCGACGGGGTGCAGCGCGGCCTGGTCGGGGAGGTGCTGCGCCGCTTCGAGCGCGCCGGCCTGAAGGTCGTCGGGCTGAAGATGGTTCACGCGAAGCCCGACTTCCTGGAAAAGCACTACCCGAATAATGAAGACTTCCTCCGGACCATCGGCGGGAAGACCAAAGAAGCCTTTGCCGCGGCGGGACTCGACGTCAAAGCGCAGACCGGCAGCGACGAGCCGCTGACCATCGGCCGCGCCGTGCGGGGCTGGCTGATTGAGAACGTCGCGAGCAGTCCCGTCGTTGCGTTTGTCCTGGAAGGCATCCAGGCAGTGGGCACCGCGCGGAAGATCGTCGGCGACACCCTGCCGTTCCGCGCCGCCCCCGGCACCATCCGCGGCGACTTCTCCATCGACTCCCCGACGGTGGCCAATTTGCAGCGCCGCCCCGTGCGCAACATGATCCATGCCTCCGGGACGGTGGCAGAGGCCGAATTCGAGATCAAGTTGTGGTTTCGGCCGGAGGAACTCTTCGCCTACCGGCGGGTGGACGAGACCCTCATTCAGGGAGAATAACCCGCCCCACGATCCAGCAGGAAGCGGCGACGATGTTCCCCCGCTGCGGCTCGGCGGGCAGCGTCTCCCGGTCCGCCAGCACCCACGCCGAGACCTTCTCTGTCGCCACGCGCAGCCGCCAGTAGGGCGCGCCGGTCTCCCGGTTGGTCAGCAGGCGGGCGTCGTCGATGATGCCCGAGATGAGGGCCGTGGCTTCGGGCTCACCCTCCGGTTCATCGGCGGCGAAGTGCGAGACGGAGAGGAAGGATCGCAGCGGCGGCTGGTACTGCACCCGCCCGGCCGTCTCGTAGGCCCCGACGTCCTCATAGAGCGCCGCCTCGTGGGCGATGCCGCAGAACTCGATCGGCACCACGTCGCCGACGCGGAGGCGTGCCCGCACCAGCGGAAAGTTCACCAGGTCGATGCGCACCGGAAAGGCGCCGGAGATCGGCTCGTCGGGCTCGACCGGCTCTACCCAGCCCTCCACCCACCCTTCCGCTTCCTCGTCGGGATCCTCTCCCTGCGCCGTCACGGCCACGCGCAGCGGCGTTCCGATGTGATAGAAGGGCGTGGCGTCAATGACCTCACCCTGCGCGTCGACCAGCGCCCAGATCTCCGGGCCGTCGCCGACCTCCCAGCGCGCCAGCATCCCGCCGCCGGGGAGCGGCAGCCGTTCCCCCTTCGCCGCGGCCTCTTTCATCAGCGTCTCATACTCGCGGATCTCCCGGACGGGGAACCCGATGCAGGAGAAGTGGCTGGACATGAGGCTCCGCTCTAGTGCAGGCGCTTCAGCGCGAGGTGCAGGCGGGTCAGGCTGGCCTCGACCTGGGCGCGGTCCGCCGCCTCCGGCACCTCTTCGAGGTAGCGCTCCAGGTGCGGCACCGCGTCGCGCAGCCGCCCGTCCCGGGCCAGCAGCATCCCCAGGTCGCGCCGCTCCTCCGGGAGAGCGGTGACGTAGAGGAGGCGTTCGCTGCAATGCACCGCGCGGGGGAAGTCCTCCCGCGCGATGTAGACATGTTTCAGGTTGCGCAGGAGGCGGGCGATGACCTCGTGGGGGGTGGCCGGCCGCAGCACCGCCGGGTCGAAGCGGGCCTCCGGGCCGAACTGCTCCAGGAACAGGGGGCGGAAGTCGGGCTCCCGAAGGAGCCGTCCCTGGTTGAAAGCGTCGAGGAAGAGCGGGTCGGGGCTGGCCCGGTAAGTGACGACGAAATGCCCGGGAAAGGAGACCCCGCTCAAAGGCAGCCCCAGCCGCGTGCCGACGGAAATGTACACGATCGACAAAGTGATGGGGATGCCCGCGCGGCGGTCGATCACGTCGTTGAGGAAACTGTTCCGCGGGTCGTAGTAGTCCTCGACGTTGCCGCGGAATCCGAGATGATGGAAGAGGTAATCGTTGAGCCGGTGGACCAGCCGGGTGGGATCCAGTTCCTGCGCCACGCGCGGCTCCAGGGCGCGGGCCATGGCGTCGAGGCGGGTCTGGTAGGCGGCGATGTCTAAGTCAGGGTACTCCTCCACAGCGACGAGCAGGGCGGCCTCGTCCAGGGAGATGGCCTCCGGCTCCTGGTTCATGAGGAAAAGGAAGCGCTCGCGGATGTTCATCCCGGCCCACGCGTGAAGCGCATGCAACCATTCCATGTAGCCCGCAGCGCCCCCTCCCCGCTCACCTTCCCCCCCGGATTACTCTGGGGCACGGCCACCAGCGTCCATCAGGTGGAGGGCGCCAATACCAACAACGACGGATGGGCCTGGGAGCAGCAGCCCGGGCGGATCGCCCGCGGCCACCGTTCGGGACGAGCGGGCGACTGGTGGCGGGCGGCGGCGGCGGATTCGCCTATCGCGGCTCGGCGGGTACGGTTGGAGATTCCACGGAAAGAGCGATGACCTGGTCGGCAGGGAGATCCTCGCGCGGCCAGGAGGTGAAGAGGAAGACCTGTCGCTCGCGGGCGGCCGCCGTCAGCAGGTGGAGGACACCCTGCACCCGCTGCGGGTCGAAATGCACGAAGGGCTCGTCGAGGAAGAGGGGCGGGGTCCGCCCCTGGCAGATCACCTCGAGCAGCGCCAGCCGCAGCGCCAGGTACAACTGATCGACCGTCCCCTGGCTGAGGCTGGCCGGGCCCTTCCAGCCGCGGGCCGCTTCCACCCAGACCCGCGGCGTCAACGTCCGCTCGTCCAGCGCCACCTTCTGGTAGCCGTTGCGCGTCGCCACCTTGAGGAACTCGCCGGCGCGCCGCTCCAGCAGCGCCCGCGCCGGGAAGAACGACTGCTTGCGCGCCTCTTCGAGCATCCGCCGCGTGAAGGCCAGCACCTCCGTCATCTCCCCGGTACGCGCCTGACGCTGGCGCAGCGCGGCGATGCGCTCCTCGATGGACTCCCGTCCCTCCGGCCGGTCGAGTAAGCCTTCGAGCATCCCCTCGATGCGCGCCTTGCGCTCGCGCAGCGCGGCCGCCTCCTTCTGCAGCGCCTGGCTCTCCCGCTGCAGCCGGTCGCGCGTGGCTTCGGTGGCGCGGGCGCCGGTGGTCACATCGTGCAGCCGGCGGCGGACCTCCGCCACTTCCCGCTCTATCTCCTGCATCCGCTCGACGGCCTTCTCCCGCGTCCGGCCGCCGAGCACCTGCTGGACGGCCAGGCGCGTTTCTTCCTGCTGCCGCGCGACGTCCATGTAGGACGCGAAGCGCTGCTCCACTGCTTCCACCGACTCCGCGTCCAGTGACGCCAGCTTGGCGCGCAGTTCCTTCTCCGCCTCCTCCATCTGCGCGTGCGCCGCTTCCACCTTCTTGCGCAGGTCCAGCACCCGCTGCTCCTGCCGCCGGTACAGCGCCTGGGTCTCTCCCACGCGGCCCCGCATTTGCAGCCCGAGAACCGCGAGCAGCACGCCGGCGGCGATCGCGCCCCACCCGGGCACGGACCAGCGCAGCTGCGGCAGCACGAACCCGAGAGCGATCGCCACCGCGCCGAGCAGGCTGACCACCAGCCCTCCACCCGCGCGCCGCCGCGCCCGCTGGTGGCGCGAGCCGAGCTGTTCTAGGGTTGCTTCCTCCCGCTCCAACTGCTGGCGTCCGGTCTGCAGCGCATGCTGCAGGTTCTGCGCAGTGCGGCGCGCCGCCACCAGCGCCTGCAGGGCGGCCTGATTCTGGTCGGTGAAGGACTTGAGGCGGGCCTCCAGGCTGTTCAGGCGGTTGAGTTGCTTCTCCACCCGGGTGAGCAGATCTTGGTGCTCCCGCAGCTCCTTCTCCTGATCCTCCAGCCGGCGCTGCAGCACCGCCTGCTGCTCCGCGGCCTGCAGCTGCTCGGTCCGCATGGCGATCTGCCGTTCCAGTTCTTCCAATTGCCGGGTCGCCGGACGCAGTTCGCTCCACAGCGCCCGGGCCCGTTCCTCCTTGCGTTCGAGCTCCTGCTGCAGGGAGACCAGTTCCTGCAGGCGCCCGTCCGCAGCGCCGGGCGCCTTGCCCGCGGCGGGCTCCGGATGCTGGCTGCGCTCGTCGATCCACCGCAGCGCCGCGTCCACGTTCGCCGCGCCGCCGCCGCCCAAGACCTTGGAGAGGCGGGCGCCGATGAGGTGCCGGTCGTCGGTGATGCGCGCCAGTTCCCCCTGCCCCACGTAAGCGGTGGAACGTACCGCCGCGTCGCTGGGCAGCCCCAGCCAGTCCAGAATGTGCTGCTGAATGTCCCGCGGGTTGCCCACCGCGCCCTTACGTTCCTGCGGCTGTAGCAGCGCAGTGCCGGCCTCGAAGTCCTTGCGCAGCAGATAGGAGCCGTCGTCCACCTGAAACTCCAGGACGAGCTCGCCCAGTCGCTGTTCCCCCCACGGCCGTGTGAGCTCGGCAAATCCCGCCGGCGGCTGCGCCGGGTTGACCAGCAACACGGCGGAGAGCGCTTCCATGACCGTCGTCTTGCCGGATTCGTTGGGCCCCTGGATGATGTTCAGCCCCGGGACGAAGGCGAACGTGGTGTCCTGGAACTTCTTGAACCGCCGGATGCGGAGGCGCCGGAGGATCATGCCGGTTCCCTCCGCTCGCCCAGGAGCCACAGCCCGAGGCGGTACGCCGCGCCGACGCGCCGCCGCTCCGCCTCGGAGCCGGCCTGCTGCAGCTGCGCCGTCATCAACTCCACGAACTTGCCGGTCACGGTCACGCTGCGGCCGGGTTCCCCCAGGAGGGAGAGGTCCGGCATCGCCTCATCCGCGATCTCCAGGGAGAAGAAGCGCGGCGCCAGCCGCCGCTCCAGCGCGACGACGTCGATGAACTGCGTGGGGCGGGCCCGGCCGGTCAGCCGGACCTCCAACGACAGATCCGGGTCGGCCAGCGCCTCCATCTCCGCAGCCAGCGCGTCGACCGAAGGAAAGGCCGCGGGCTCCAGCACCAGGCGCTGCGCCCGCCCGCGGGCGATCGGCAGCGGGGTCACGGACGGGCGCTCCCCGCCCAGATCGACGAGGAGAGCGACACCCGGCCCGTCTGTGCGGACCATCAACTCCAGCGATCCGGGGTACGCCGCGGGCACCCCGTCCGTTCCCACGTCCATCATCGTGTGACTGCCGCCGAGGGCCAGGTAGGCGAAGTGCGTGCCGGCGATGGCCCGCGCCAGCGCCTCGCGCCCGCCGGCGCGATTCGGGTCGAGCGCGAGCAGGCCGATGGTCACCGCCTGCCGTCCGGCCGTGAGCCCTTTGAACGGGTCCGCCGTCTCCTTCACCCGGGCGGCGGAGCGGCCGCTCACGGCCACGCCCAGGCCGGGGAACTCCACCACCTTCGGCGCGGCGGGCAACACCGTCACGCCGGCCACACCGTCGAAGGTACCCCCGGCGTAGACGCCCTCCGCGGTGAGCGCGTCGGCCTCGCCCGCGGCGATGACGATCTCCACGCCCGACGCGGTGAGGCGGGCGAACTGCGCGATGACAAACTCTGTCAGTTCCGGGTGGGGATGGGATGAGGCGAAGAGGTCGCCGGCGATGAGGACCAGGTGGGCGCTCGAATTCGTTGCCTGCAGCAGCGCGTCGCTGAACGTCTGGCGCAGACGTTTCCGGTGCGCCGCGCCCCGCTCTCCGAGCCAGGGAAAGGACGCGCCAAGGTGGACGTCGGCCAGGTGCAGGAAGCGCACCTCAGGCTTGTCCTTGGACATCTGAGAGTCAACTTGGCGCGTGTTCGACTCTTTCCCTGCTCCGGCAGGCTGCAAAGACCCGGGGAGCGGTCAGCGCGGCCTAAAGACGCGGGAGAGCGAGAGTGAACCGGGTCCGAGCAGCGCCACCGCCAGGCAGGCTACGTCCGCGGGGGCAGGCGGAAGACGCGGCGGGCATTGTCCCCCAGAATGCGGGCGCGGTCTTCCGCCCTGAGTTCCAGCCGGTCGAGGATTTCCATCTGCTCTTTGAGGATGTGGTGCCGGTACCCGCCCCAGACCGTGGAGTCGGTGCCGAAGAGGATGCGCTCCGGACCGAAGGCCCGCAGGGCG
>CAYHPT010000037.1:0-7896 GCA_964358435.1 uncultured bacterium
CCGCGTGGATCCGGGGCATCCGCGCCAGGACGCCCAGACGCACCGCATCCTGAAAGGCCTGGATGACCGCACTCGCGAGCGCGCCTCCGCCGACCTGTACGAACACGCGATCGAGCAGGTGCTGCTCCTCCGCCAGGACCGAGACCATCTCGTAGCCGAGGGTCTTGCCGCCCTCGATGGTCAACCCGTTGTCGCTCCCCTGGCAGGTGAAAGGGAGCGCGCCCTGCCGCACGGCCTGCCGCAGCCGGTGGTACGTGGGGTCGCCCGTGACGCCCTCCTCCCGCGGGCAGATGGTCAACTGCGCCTCCAGGCGCCGCAGGCGCGCGACGACCTTCGGGTCGGCCACGGTAGGGATGAACACCTGCAGCCGCCGGTCCGCCGCCCGCGCCACCGCCGCTGCGGCCAGCGCCGCGTTCCCGCAGCTGGCAATCGCCAGGTCGGGTGGGCCCGCGGCCGCCGGGGCCAATCCGATCTGCTCCACGACCTCCAGCTGGAGCAGGAGACCCATGAGATGCCGCGCCTTATGCGACCCGGAGACGTTCCCCGTCTCGTCCTTCACCCACAGGCCTCCGCCGTCTGCAAACTCCAGGCGCGCGCCCAGCGCCACGCTCCGGTCGAAGGGGGTTTCCGTGAACCCGTGGCCGTCCACGGCGGCGATCGCCCGATCCAGTCGCTCCACCAGCCCGACGTACTCCGCGTCGCTTATGCTGAGGGCGGCGGCCAGGTGGTAGGAATGAAACAGCGTCCGGTAGCGGACGAAGGGATTGGGCTCCCGGCCCTCCGGCCACCGCAGGCGCGTCGCGTCGAGCACCACGGTCATTACGTGATCCATGTCGTTGCCGCGGCCGGCGTTGGGACAGCGGAACGGATACGGATCGTCCGCCGGGGCCTGGAAGCCGCAGCCCGCGCAGATGACGATGGACGGGAGGGGGTTCACAGAGTCTCCAGCGCCCTGGTCCGCTCGTTGAAATCGGCGATCATCTCGTCCCAAACCGGGAGGATCTGCCGCATCTCCGTCCAGAAGCGCTGCTGCCGCCGGGCCTCAAACTCCTCCAGCAAGACGCCCTGCTGCTCCACCCAGGTGAAGTAGCCCAGGTTGAAGATGCGTTCTCGGTCCCGGAAGGACAGCTCGAGCAGGTGATTCGTCGTGGTGCCGCGCAAATGCCCGGCGAATGTCTCGCCGGCGGCGACGACGTCGAAGCCGCGGGGGAAGTACTTGCGCAGCGACTTCTCCCGCTCGCTGCCGTACATAGCCGCGCCGTCGGTGGCCACCGTCAGAATCACATCTTCGGGACCGAGCCGGAAATACTTCGCGACCTTGATGGACGCCAGTACGTTGCAGATGCTGGAGAGCCCCAGCGCCGGCAGCACGTTTACCACGTCAACCGGTACGCCCTCGTGGCTGACCAGGTAGTCGCGTCCCGACTCGGTGTTGAACAGTACGTCGAGTTGATCGGTGCTCCGGTCGGAGACGGCCGCGACGATGTCGGTGTTCATCACATTGTGGATCAAGGGGATGTGCTTGTCGCCGATGCCCTGGATGTTGTGCTCGCCGAAGCCGTTGTAGAGCATCGTCGGGCACTCCAGGGCTTCCACCGCGACGATCAGCGCATCGTACTGGTCCTTCAGGTAGTCCCCCGCCCCCAGCGTCCCCGCCGACCCCGACGCGGAGACGAAGGCGCGCAGCCGCAGGGCAGGCTCGCGGGACTGGAACGACTCAAAGAGCCGCCCCAGCGCGCGCCCGGTGACCAGGTAGTGAATGAGATGATTCCCGAACTCGGAGAACTGGTTGAAGATGACGTTCTGCGCGTCGCGCCCGAGGTCGTTGCACTTATCGTAGATCTCCTTGACGTTGCTCTCCGTCCCGGGCGTGCGAATGATGTCCTCCGGATCAGCCACCCACCGCTCCAGCCAGGCGAAGCGCTCCCGGCTCATCCCCTCCGGCAGCACGGCGATGCCGCGGCAGCCCATGATCCGGGAGATGGCCACCCCGCCGCGGGCGTAGTTGCCGGTGGAGGGCCAGACCGCCCGGTGCGCGGTCGGGTCGAACTGCCCGGTGATGATCCGCGGGGCCAGACACCCGTATGCCGCCAGCACCTTGTGGGCCCGGATCATCGGGAAGCGGTCGCCCAGCGCGATGACGATGCGGGCGTCCACGCCGGTGAGCGCCGGCGGCAGGACGATGTGCTCGGGCAGCGGGACCGTCTCTCTGCGGCCGGCACCGTTGTACCAGTGGACCCGGAAGAGATTGAGCGCGTGCGGCGCGTCGGGCTCGACGCCGGCCAGCGCCGCGCGGACCCTGGCCGGGATCTTTGTGGGATCGGCCAGTTCGGCGAAGGTGGGCAGCACGATCTTCGCCTGCCGGAACCGCTCCAGGGCGTGCGTGTAGACCTCCTGATCGACGACCTCTCGTTCCAGACCCAGCCTGCGCATCCGTCCTCTCCTTACGGCGCCAGTTCCGGCGCAAATCGATCCCGGTGCAAGAACCGCCCGGTCCCGGGCTGGCCGAGGAACCGGTCCCCGTCCACGATCTGTTGGCCGCGCAGCCAGACGCCCGCGGGGGCGCCCCGGACCGTCATCCCTTCAAACAGGTTGTAGTCCACCCGCATGTGGTGCGTCCGCGCGCTCAACGTCCGCTCGCGCTTTGGATCCCACAGGACGATGTCCGCATCGGCGCCGGCCGCAAGCACGCCCTTCCGCGGATAGAGCCCGAAGAGCCGCGCCGGATTGGTCGCCGTGAGCTCGACGAAGCGGTTGAGGGAGATGCGCCCCTCCACCACCCCGGCGTCGTAGAGCACCAGCAGGCGGTCCTCGATCACCGGCACGCCGTTGGGGATCTTCGTGAAGTCGTCGCGGCCCAGGACCTTCTCCGTCGCGAAGTTAAAGGGGCAGTGATCCGTGGAGACGACGGAGAGCGTCCCATCGCGCACGCCCCCCCACAGCGCCTCCTGGTCCCGCGTGGAGCGAAACGGCGGAGAACAGACAAACTTCGCCCCCTCAAACCCCGGCCGGTCCAGGTCATCCGCGGTGAAGAAGAAGTACTGGGCGCAGGTCTCCGCCCAGACCCGCTGCCCCCGCGCCTTCGCCCCGCGCACCTGCTGCAGCGCCAGATCGCAGGTCAGATGCACGATATAGACGGGCGCGGCGGCGACCGCCGCCAGGGCGATCGCCCGGCCGGTGGCCTCGCCTTCCAGTTCTGCCGGCCGGGTCAGCGGGTGGAACTTGGGCGCCAGGTTCCCGGCGGCGACGGCCTCGCGGGTCAGGGTCTCGATAACGTCGCCGTTCTCGCAGTGCACCATCGTCAGCAGGCCGTGGCGGGCGGCTTCCCGCAGCACGGCGAAGAGCGTGGCGTCGTCCACCTGCAGCCGTCCCTTGTAGGCCATCAGGACTTTGACCGAAGGCACACCCCACTCCGGCAGCCGCGCGATCTCCCGCAGCACGGCCGGCGTGGGGTCGGCGATCGTCATGTGAAAGCCGTAGTCGATGCAGGCCTTCCCCCTGGCGCGCTCGTGCCAGAGGTCCAGCGCCTCCCGCAGGCTGGCCCCTTTGGGCTGGATGGCGAAGTCGATGTGCGACGTGGTCCCGCCGCAAGCCGCGGCCACGTGACCGCTGTGGAAATCATCGGCGGAGGCGATGCCGTCCAGCGGCATGTTCAGGTGCGTGTGCACGTCGATGCCGCCGGGGAGGAGGGACATCCCGCCGGCGTCCACGACCGTCACGCCGTCCGCCGGCAGGTCCGGCGCGATCAAGGCGATCCGCTCCCCGTCGACGAGGAGGTCCGCGGGGGACGTCTTTTCGGGCGTGACGACCGTGCCGTGTTTGAACAGCGTGCGCATGAGCACCTGTGGCGAGGCGGCGAGAGGCCGCTCCGCCTCGCCGTGGCTTCCATTAATAAGGAAGCCGGCTCTGTTTCAGATTACGGCCCCACGGGAGGGGCAGGGCATCAGTTCTACGCCCGATATGCGGCGCCTGCAGACGCCGGAGCTCACAAGATGCGTCGGCGAGGAGGTGCGTTCTAGCGGGAGACGATCTGGTAGACGGCGCCGCGGTGGTCGACGACGTAGAGTTCGCCGGCCTGGTCTTCCCCGAAGGAACTGACGGTAAGCCCCGTCGCCCGCAACTCCTCCATCACCCAGCGGCCGCCGCTCTGCCGGAGTGACCACAGCCGTCCGGTGCAGTAGTCCGAGAAGAGGTACCGGCCGACAAGATCGCGGATGCGCGTGCCGCGGTAGACGTACCCACCCGTGACGGAGCAGCCCAGGTCGCGGCCGTACTCGGCGATGGGCAGGATCAGCCCCGTGGTGCGGCAGCCCGTCTCCGGGTTGAAGCAGTGGGCGCCTTCCATGATCCGCCAGCCGTGGTTGCCGCCCTTTGCGATCAGATCGATCTCCTCCCACCGGTTCTGGCCCACGTCGCCGAGAAAGAGGCGGCCCGTGGCTCGGTCGAAGGAGAACCGCCAGGGGTTGCGCAGCCCGGAGGCCCAGATCTCGGGGCGCGCGGCGGACCGATCCACGAAGGGGTTGTCCGGTGGCACGCGGTACGGTGATCCGCCGTCCACGTCGATGCGCAGGAGTTTGCCCAGCAGCGTATCCAGGCGCTGCCCGTTGTTCAGTGGATCGCCGCCAGACCCGCCGTCGCCCATCCCGATGTAGAGCATCCCGTCCGGGCCGAAGAGGTTCAGCCCGCCGTTGTGGTTGCGGAAAGGCTGGGGGATCTCCAGGAGGACGCGCTCTGCGGTATCGGCGACGTCGGGATCATCCGCCGACACGCGGTATTCCGCGATCACCGTTTGCAGGTTGCCGCTGTCCGCGGTGTAGTTGACGTAGAAGCGGCCGTTGCGGGCGTACTGCGGGTGAAAGGCGACGCTGAGCAGGCCGAGCTCCCCGCCGTCGATCACGCGGCGGCGGATGTCCAGGAACGCCCGGGGCAGGAGCCGGCCATCCCGGACGATGCGAATCGTCCCTTCTTGCTCGACGACGAACAGCCGCCCGGACCCGTCGCCGGCGGGGGTGACGTAGACCGGCTTCTCCAGCCCGGTGACGACCGCCCGGAGCGCAATCTCCGGCGGCGCCGCGGCCTCGACCGCCCGACCGGTCTGGTTCGCGGCCATCAACGTCGCGGCGATCAGCAACGCGACGAGTGTTGCGGTCACAGGGCGGTCCCGACTCATCGTGGCATCAAAAAGAAGACACTAACCGTTCCGGTCGGCGGGTGCTTGGCCATGCGTGTCCCCGGACGCCGGCGCGTCCGTGCCCGCGTGGTTCGCGGAGGAGACGTCCGGATTCCTGCCGTGGGGCCCGCCGGCGCCGCAGCAGGCGGACGCCGGGCGGGCCCTTGGACCTAGGAGTAGATGTTCAGCGGGTGGCGCTGCAGGGCCCGACCGAGCTGCTTCTGCAACTGGTCGAACATCTCGATGTCGTGCTGGCCGACGAACGTGATGGCGGTGCCGCTCCGCCCGGCGCGCGCGGTGCGGCCGACGCGGTGGATGTAGGTCTCCACGTCCTCCGGCATGTCGAAGTTGATGACGTGCGAGACCTCCGGCAGATCCAGGCCGCGCGACGCCACGTTGGTGGTGATCAATAGCGGCGTGCGCCTCTCTTCGAAGGCCCGCAGCGCCTGCAGACGCGCCTCCTGGCGCATCCCGCCGTGCAGCACGCCCACCGTGCGGTCTCGGCCAAGCGCGCGGGCCAGCCGGTCCACCCGGTGCTTGGTGCGGCGGAAGACCAGCGCGGAGGGGATCGTCTCCTTGACCAGCAGCCGGCGCAGCGCGCGGACCTTATCTTCTTCCATGACCTCCAGGTAGTATTGCTCGACCGTCTCGACGGTCGGCATGGGCGCGTCGATGCGCACCCAGACCGGCTGCCGCATGTACTTCTCCGCCAGGGTGCGGATCGCTAGCGGCATCGTCGCCGAGAAGAGCGCGGTCTGGCGGGCGGCCGGCGTCTGCTGGAGGATCTTCGAGACGTCCGGCAGGAAGCCCATGTCCAGCATGCGGTCGGCCTCGTCGAGAATGGCGACGTCTACCGCCCGCAGGGACACGGTGCCGCGCTGCAGGTGATCCAGCAGGCGGCCCGGCGTGGCTACCGCGATGTGCGGGTGACGGCGCAGCGCGGTCATCTGGCGCTCGATCGGCTGTCCGCCGAAGAGCGTCACCGCGGTGATCCCGCGTTCCGCGGCGAAGACGCGCAGGTCTTCCGTCACCTGCAGCGCCAGTTCGCGCGTGGGCACGAGCACGAGCGCCTGCAGAGCGCGCGCCGCCGGGTCGAGCCGTTCGACCAGCGGGATGCCGTAGGCGCCGGTCTTCCCGGAGCCGGTCTGGGCCTGCCCGATGAGGTCGCGCCCCGCGGTCATCAGCGGGATGACCCGCGTCTGAATGGGTGTGGGCTCGGTCCAGGCGAGCTTTTGAATGGCCCGGAGCGTCTCCGGGCGCAGGGTCAGACCCCCGAACTGCGTCGGGGTCTTGGGACTTGCAGTGAGCGTCGTAATAAAAAACGCCTCCTTCGTGTTCCGGTCTGTGACCGGATGCGGCTTGCGCCGCGTGAATTGGTGCCGGCATCTGCGCGTGTCTCGCCGGACCAACTCACCACGAAGAAGACCCGCGACACACCACGAGGGACGCGCCTTAGCGTCCCCCGCCGAAAACGCATTATGACGACTAACCAAACATATCAAATTCTCGCACCCGCGTCAAACAAAACGTTTGGCTTTCTTCCCGACCAGGAGTAGCATTGCAATGTTCTGGCTCGCGATGGGAGGACGTCACGTCGCAGCGCTGTTCGCACAGACGATGAAATCGGAGGAGACCGGGAGCGGCGATCCTCTCGTGCTGGTGCCGGGGGGTCTGACCGGCTGGCTGAGTTGGAAGCCACATGCCGAGGCGCTCGCCTCCACCCACCACGTCGTCCGCGTGCAGTTGCTCGCGGTGGATCACGGGCTCAGCGGCGACCCGCTGCCGGCGGACTACTCCCTGGAAACGGAGAGCCACGCCCTGGCCCGCACCCTCGACGAGATGAGCATCCCACGAGCCCATTTCGCCGGATGGTCGTACGGCGGCGAAGCCCTCCTCGACTTCGCCCTGGATCACCCGGAGCGCGTGCGCTCACTGACGCTGATCGAGCCGCCCGCCTTCTGGGTCCTCCGCAGCCGCGGCCCGCTCAGCCCGGAGGCGCTGGATTTTCAAGAGAGGAGCCGGTCATTCGGGCCCGGGGAGGTGAGCGAAGCGCAGCTGGCGCAGTTCGCCCATTTCGCCGGGTTTGTGCCGCAGGGCAAGGTGCCGCAGGAGATGCCCCAGTGGCCGCTCTGGTCCCAGCACCGGCAGTCCTTGCGGACGGGAGACGCCGCCTTCCGGCATGACGACAGCATCGAGCGCGTGCGGGCTTTTCCGCGGCCCGTGCTCCTCTTCAAAGGGCAGGGCTCGCCGGACTACCTGCGGGAGATCGTTGGGGTCCTGGGCGAAGAGTTTCCGCGGGCGCGGGTCGAAGAGCTGCCCGGCGCCCACATCCTGCACATCGTCTCCCTGCCGGCATTCATGCAGATCTTCACCGCGTTCCTGCAGGCTTCTCCTCGCTGAGGCTGCCCCCGAACTCCGTATACAGCCGGATGACGTGCAACAGGTCACTGCGCGTGACGATGCCCACCAGCGACCCGCCGTCGTCTACGACGAGCAACCGGCCGATCTGCTCCTGCCCCAGGCGCATGAAGGCGTCGTAGGCGGTGGTCGTGGGGCGCACAGTCTTCAGGTTCGCCTGCGGCGTCATCGCGTCACGCACCCGCCGCTCGGCGCGCGCCTCCTTGGGCACGTCGCGTACGTCCTGCAGCGTCACCACGCCCACGAGCCGGTCGCCGTAGACCACGGGAAACCCGCCGTGCTTCAGGGGGATAAAGAAGTCCGTGATC
>CAYHPT010000038.1:0-5109 GCA_964358435.1 uncultured bacterium
GACGTCGATGACCGGTCGCCTCGACCCCGAGGCGATGCGCCGCATCATCGGCGACTACTTCGCCGCGATGCGGGAGGAGATCCAGCGGCACGGTGGCACGGTGGAGAAGTTCATCGGCGACGCCGTGATGGCCGTCTTCGGCCTGCCCGCCGCGCACGAGGACGACCCGGAGCGGGCCGTGCGCGCCGCGCTGGCCATGCAGCAGCGGATGGGGGCGCTGAACGCGCGCCTGGCCGCCGACCTGCACATCCGCATCGGCATCAGTACGGGCGAGGTGGTCGCCGACCTGCGGGCGGTGGACGCCGGCGAGTTCATGGTCACCGGCGAGGTCGTCAATCTGGCCGCCCGGCTGCAGCAGGACGCCCCGCCGGACGGGATCGTCGTGGATGACCGCACCCACGGCGCCACCCGTCTCGCCATCCAGTTCGCTCCGCTTCCGCCCGCCGTCGCCGGCGACTTCGCCGGGCGAGACCGCTGGCAGGTCACGGGGGTGACCGAGCGGCCCGCAGGCAAGGGGCTGCGCGCGCCGCTCGTCGGCCGCGGCGACGAGATGCAGTTCCTCCAGGCGCTGTACCGGCGGGCGGTGGAGGGGCGGCGGCATCACGTGGTGACGATTATCGGCAGCGCCGGCGTCGGGAAGACTCGGCTGGTCGAGGAGTTGCTGCATGTCCTGGGCAACAGCGGCGAGCCGCCCCAGGTGCTGCGCGGGCGCTGCCCGGCCTACGGCGAGGGCCTGACCTACTGGCCGCTGGCCGAGATGCTGAAGCAGGAGTGCGGCATCAAGGACAACGACCCCGCGCCGACTGTCGGCGAGAAACTGCATACCCGCATCCTGCAGGTCTGCGGCCCGCTCTTCGGTCCCGAGGAGAGCGAGCGGATCGCCGCGGACCTGGAGACGGTGCTGGGCGTGGAGGTACCGCGGGACTATGAAGGGCTGTGGCGGGACCGGCTGCAGGCGCTGAAGCTGGCAGTGGAGGGTCTCACCGTGAGTCCGCGGGACGTGCGGCCCGGCGGCGACCGTTCGACCGGCGACGCGCTGCTGCGGGCCTTCCGCAGTTTTCTCCTGGCGAAAGCGCAGACGCGGTCGCTCCTCGTGGTCTTCGAGGATCTGCACTGGGCCGAGGAGAGCCTGCTCGACCTCGTGGAGAGCCTGGCCCTGCGCGGCGTGGATGCGCCGGTCCTGACCCTCTGCCTGGCCCGGCCGGAGTTGCTGGAGCGGCATCCGGACTGGGGCGGCCGCATCCGGAACTACACCGCGTTATCGCTTTCGCCGCTGCCGAAGGAGCAGGGGCGCCGGCTGATCGGCGAACTGCTGCAGGGCCAGGCGATCCCGCTGGACGTGCGCGACGCGATCGTCGCCAAAGCGGAGGGCAATCCCTTCTTCATTGAAGAGATCCTGCGGATGCTGATCGACGGGGGGAACCTGGTGCGCGACGAGCGGGGATGGCGCCTGGCCTCGTACCCCGTGGAAATCCGCATTCCCGACACGATCCACAGCATCCTGGCGGCGCGCCTGGACCTGCTGCCCGCGCTGGAGCGGCGGGTGACCCAGGATGCCGCCGTGGCGGGCCGCATTTTTTGGCTGGGTGCGCTCGTCGTTACCGACGGCCTGAACACGGCAGAAGCGGTGGCGGCGCTGGAGCGGCTGCAGGAGCGCGAACTGGTCGAGGAACGGGCCGTTTCCTCGCTGGCCGGCGAGCGGGAGTTCGCCTTCAAGCACGCGCTGATCCGCGAGGTTGCCTACGCCACGCTGCCGAAAGCGGCGCGCAGTGACAAGCACATCCGCTTCGCCCGCTGGCTCGAGAGCACTGCCGCGCAGACCGCGGACAAGTTTCTCGAGGTCCTGGCCTATCACTACGAACAGGCCTGGCGCTACCGCTTCGAGACCGGCGACAAGGCGGTGGACCTGGCGCGCAAGGCGATCGATGCGTTGCGCGCGGCGGGCGGCCGGGCCCTGGCCCTGCGCACGCTTCCGGAGGCGCGTCGGCTGTGTGAGCGGGCGCTGGCCGTGCTGCACAACGCGGGTCTGGACAGCAACACGCCTCTGCTGCTTGAACTGCTCACCAGTCGCAGCGAGGTGGTGAAGTGGATGTCCCAGCCGGGGGTGCTGGTGGAAGACACCGAGACCGTCCTGCAACTGGCGCCGACAATCGGCCGCGACGATCTGCTGGCCCGCGCCTGGCTCAACCGCGCCTTCGCCGAGTACCTGAATGAGCGGCTCCAGCCGGCGGAGGAGGCGCTGAGCCGCGCCCTGGAGCTCTTCCGCAAACTCGGCGACCGGCAGGGTGAAGCGGACGCGCTCGAGGTGCTCGGTCGGATCACCGAAGTGCTGCGGGGCAAACTCACGAAGGCGCAGGGGGCCTACCGCAAGGCGATCGACCTTTACCGCGACCTGGGTGACGACCAGGGGATGGCGCGGACGATGGCCCGGCTCGGCCGATGCCTGCTGAACAGCGGGGCCCTGAGCGACGCGCGCCCCGTCCTGGTTGAGGCGCTGACGCTCGCCCGGCAACACAACGAGCGCATCAGCGAGACACACGGCGTGATGGGCCTGGCGATCCTGGCTCACTTGACCGGGGATTCTCCGGAGGCGATCCGCCTCCACGAGGAGGCGATCGCACTGGTCCAGGAACTTGGCGATGCGGCGGGGCAGGCCAGCATCCGGCGGCACCTGGGGATGCACTACCTGCGCCAGAGCCGCCTGGAAGACGCCGAGCGGGAGATGCGGACGGCCTACACGATCTACCGCGAGCACGCGCCGGACGAACCCACGTTTGTGCTGCGCAGCCTTGCGGAGGTCCTGCTGGCGAAGGGGGACCTGCTGGCCGCCGCCGAGCACGCGGAACGAGCACTGGCCGGGATTGATCCTGAGGACCCCATCGGCGCCGCGACTTTTGGTGCTACGCTGGGCAAAGTGCGCGCAGCGCAGGGCCGCGCCCAGGAGGCGGAATCGCTCTTCCACCACAGCGTGGAGATTCTGGAAGCGAGCGAGTACCGCATCGACCTGGCGCTCACCCTGCAGAAGTACGGCGAGGCCCTGCGGTTGCTGGGGCAGCCGGAGCGGGCGCGACCGATGCTGGAGCGGGCGCGGCAACTCTTCGCCGAGATGGGGGCGACGCAGTTCGTCAACGAGATCGACGCGCAACTGCAGATGGTGGCGACGTGACGTTCCGGCGCGTGCTGGTCGTCATCCCCCTGTTCAACGAGGAGGGGACGCTGGTGGAGGTGCTGGCCCAGGTGCGCGTCGCGGCGCGCGAGGCCGCCATCCTGGTGGTGAACGACGGATCGACCGACCGCTCCGCCGCCATCCTGGAGGCGGAGCAGGCGCGGGATCCCCGGCTGGCCGTGATCACGCGCCCGGAGAACCAGGGCTACGGCCAGTCGCTGATCGACGGGTTCGCCTACGCGCTCGGCCGCGGGTACGATGCGGTGGTTACCATCGACTGCGACGCGCAGCACGAACCCCGGGAGATCCCCCAGTTCCTGGCGGCCCTGGAGGAGGCGGACATCGTCTCAGGGAGCCGCTACCTCGATCCGGAGCAGGGCGGTGACCCCGCCCCGCCGGACCGGCTGGCGATCAACCAGGAGACCACCGCCCGCCTGCGGGAGCTGACCGGCTATCCGATGACCGACGCCTGGTGCGGTTTCAAGGCCTACCGCGCCGCGGCGCTGCGCCGGTTGGACCTGACCGAGCCGGGCTACGGGATGCCGCTGCAGGTCTGGATCCAGGCGGCGCGCCACGGCCTGCGGGTGAAAGAACTGCCGGTACCGCGGATCTACAAGAACCCGGAGCGGCGCTTCTGGGGCGGCCTCGACGACGCCGCAACCCGGCGCCGCTACTATCAGGATGTGCTGGAGAAGGAACTGGCGCGATGGCCCGCATTCTCGCGATAGGTCCTCACCCCGACGACGTCGAGATCGGTATGGGCGGGACGATCCCGGCGCTGCTGGCGGAGGGGCACGAGGTCGTGCTCTGCGACCTGACCAACGGCGAGCCCACGCCGCGCGGCACCCCGGAGCGGCGCGCGGCGGAGGCCACGGAGGCGGCGCGCATCCTGGGGGTCGGCCGGCGGATCACGCTGCCGCTGCCGAACCGGATGCTGGCCGATACCGTGGAGAACCGTATGCTCCTGGCCGGTGTCATCCGCGAGGTCCGGCCCGACCTTCTCTTCATCCCCTACTGGATTGACGCCCATCCCGACCACGTGGCCGCCTGCGCGCTGGCCGAGGCGGCCCGCTTCTACGCCAAACTGACCAAGACGGAGATCCCCGGCGAGCCCTTCTACCCGCCGCGCGTCTTCCACTTCTTCTCGACGCACTATGACCTGCACGTCAAGCCGGCCTTCCTCTTCGACATCAGCGACTACTTCGAGCGCAAGCTCGCCGCCGTAGCCGCCTACACTTCTCAGTTCGCCAATGAGAATGGTGAGATGCGCGTCCTGCAGTACCTGCGCACGGTCAACGGGTACTGGGGCTACCTGATCAACCGGCCGCAGGCGGAGGCCTTCATCTGCCGCGAAGAACTGGGCCTGCGCAGCCTCGAGGGCGTCCTGTAGCGGCGGCGCGGCCTGTGATCGCCCGTCCCCTGGAGCTCCCAGAGCACTCCGGCGACGTCCTCCTCGTCCCGGGCGGCGTGGACTTGGTAGAGGTGGCGCGGCGCAACCGCGACCGCCTGGCCGGAGAGCGCACGCTCATCGCTGGCGTGCCGCTGTCTGACCTGCGCGCCCGAGCCCGCGAAGAGATCCTGACGCTGGCTCGTGCGTATACGGCGGCGCTGGACCTCGGCCCCGCGGTCGAAGGCGACCTGCTGCTTTCTACCGGGCACCAGCCGGTCTTCCCGCACGCCGGCATCTGGGTGAAGCACCTGCTGCTCGACCGCCTGGCCGCGCGCGGACACACCGGCCTGGACGTGATCGTGGACAGCGACGCGATGGAAGAGACCGGCGTGGACCTGCCGTCCCACGCCGCGTCGTTTCTGGAGCGCCGCCGTGAGGTGCTGCGCGGCGCCGGACCGGAGGAGCCGTATGAGGGGCAGCCTGCCCCGACGGACGTGGAGTGGGCCGACTTCGTCCGGCGCGTGGACCGGCACGTACAGACGGTGCGCGAGGC
>CAYHPT010000038.1:5119-7792 GCA_964358435.1 uncultured bacterium
GCGGTCCGCCGGCCGTGGGAAGCGTTCCGCGCGCTGGGGCGTCCCGCCGCGGCCGAGTACGCCGGCTGCCTCACCGCGCTGCGCCGGCGTTACGAAGGGACGCGCCGCTTTCTCGACGTTCCCGTGTCCGCGGTCGCCGAGACCCCTTCGTTCCGCGCCTTCTTCCTGCACATTGCCGCGGACGCCACCAGGTTCCTGGACATCCACAACGCACACCTGGAGGCCCATCGCGAGCGGCAGCGCATCCGCACCGAGGCGCAGCCCTTCCCGAACCTCACGGCAGAGGGCAACCGCATCGAACTGCCCTTCTGGGCGGTGGCCGGGGGCCGCCGGCAGCGCCTCTTCCTGGACGCCCCCCGGCGGGTGCTGATTGTCCAGGGAGATGTCCGGACCAACGAGTTCCCGTTGCCCGGCGACGCGACCGACCCGATCTTTGCCCGCCTGCGGCTGCGCCCGCGGGCCCTCACCCTGACCGCGTTTCTCCGCCTCCTGGTGGTGGATCTCTTCATTCACGGGGTCAGCGGCGGCCGCTACGATCGGGTGACGGACGCGGTGATCGCCGACGTCTTCGGCGTGGCGCCGCCGGTCTACGCCGTGGCCTCCGCGACGCTGCACCTGCCGTTTGCGGAGTCGGCCGATCCGGAGGCCGCGTGGCAGTCGCTGCAGCGGATGATCCAGGAGGCGCGGCATAACCCCGAGCGCCTCCTCACGGAACCGACGGCGGAACAGCGGACGCTGATCGAAGAGAAGTGGCAGTGGATCCGCCGGCTGGAGGCGCCCGACCTCACGCGGCGGGAGCGGCGGGCGGTCACGCAGGCCATTCGCACGCTCAACGAGCGGTTGAGCGCGGCGCTGACCGGGCGCGTCGCCGCACTCGAGGCCGCGCTCGCCGCGCTGGACCAGCACCGCGGTCCCACCGACGCGGCAGTCTACCGCGGCTATCCGTATTTTCTGCACCGGCTGGACGCGGTAGAGGATCTGGTGACGAAAATGCTGGCAGCAGGGACGTCGCGTCATACTTGAAGGAGGATCGTGATGGTGGAAGACGGCCGCCAGGCGCCCGACTTCGCCCTGCAAGACGCCGCCGGCCGCACCGTGCGGCTGCGCGACTTCCGCGGGAAGAGGGTCATCCTCTACTTCTATCCCAAAGACGACACCCCGGGCTGCACCACGGAGGCGTGCGGCTTCCGCGACGACTCCGCCGCCTACGCCGACCGGGATGCGGTGATCATCGGCGTCAGCCCCGACGATGCGGCCGCGCACGCGAAGTTCGCGCAGAAGCACGATCTGCCGTTCATCCTGCTGGCCGATCCGGACCACGCCGTCGCCGAAGCCTACGGCGTGTGGAAGGAGAAGCAGCAGTACGGGCGGACCTACTGGGGCATCGAGCGGACGACCTTCGTCATCGATCCGCAGGGGCGGATCGCCCGCATCTTCCGCCGGGTCCGCCCCGCCGGGCACAGCCGCGAGGTCCTGGAGACGCTCGGCGCGTCCGCGTCCTGATTTTGCGCCGGCCAAAAGGAAGTCCGCGCCGGCGGGTGGAACCGTACAGGGAATCGCATGCACAGATTTCCTGCCGCCGTTCTCCTGGTGATTGGGATGTTCGTCCTGGTGGCCTGCCAGCCCACCGTGGGCGTAGCACCGCGCATCCGGCCGCTGCAGGAGGTGTCGTTTGAAGCGGCACCGATCGTGGCCAACGAGCGGGGGCAGCCTCTGATCCCCTCCGCGGCGGAAGGGCGCAAAGTCTTCGAACGCGTCTGCGCGCAGTGCCACGGGGTGGAGGGGGTGGGAGACGGGCCCCTGGCCACGTTCCTGAAGGCGCCGCAGAAGAACCCCTTCACCGACACGATGCGCTTGCTGGGCATCACGGTGAAGGGTGGAGACCTGCCCTCGCGGCCGGCCAACTTCCACAACACGGTGCAGATGCGCCTGAACAGCCCGACCAGCATGTACGAGGTGGCTACGCTGGGGCGGCCGCACACGGCCATGCCGGCCTTCGGCCCGAAGCCGGCCTACGGCGCCAACGACGGGATGCCCGGGCCGAGATTCCTTTCCGATACCGAACGCTGGCACGTCATCTTCTACGAGTGGACCTTCGCCACGTCCCCCGCCTCCATTGAGCGCGGCCGGCAGATCTTCCAGGAGCGGGAATTCCCCGTCCCGGTCCCCGGCGCGGGGACGGTGCGCACGGCTTGCGCCGGCTGCCACGGGCCCAACGGCGACGGGCGCGGCGGCGCGTTGAGTCCGCTGATGGCCCGTCGCACCTGGGGGTGGCGGCTGGGGCACGGCCCGGGGATCTTCCGGGATAGGGACTTCATGGTCAAGCGCAAGCCGACCGAGTTGTTCGCCTGGATCTACGACGGCATCGGCCTGATGCCGCCCTACAAGCAGTTCCTGACGACGGACGAGATCTGGTCGCTCGTGGACTACATCTGGACCTTCGTCTACCAGTACACGCCGCCGCGGGGCCAGCAGCCTTGATTCACCGGCGGTATCGCCCATAAACTGAATCATTAGGTGATCACGGTGGGGACGCAGTCACAGCGCCTGGACCGCCGGGCGTTTCTCCGGTTCATCACGACAGTGCCCATCCTGGGCGCCGTCCTTGCGTTCCTCTCACCGCTGCTGCGGCTGCTCAAGCCCAACGACAAGCCCTTCGAGGTCTTCTACAAC
>CAYHPT010000039.1:0-7581 GCA_964358435.1 uncultured bacterium
CGCGGCCCGCCGTCTGGAGGGGCAGGGGGCCGCGGAGTATTCCACCGCCCACACGAGCATCATCCGTCGCGAGCCGCTGGGCGTGGTCGCTTCTATTTCGCCCTGGAACTATCCTTTCATGATGGCCGCCTGGAAGATCGGTCCCGCCCTGGCCACGGGCAACACCGTGGTCATCAAGCCGGCCACGTGGACGCCGCTTTCCACGCTGGAAGTGGGTCGGGCCGCGGAAGCGGTGGGCCTGCCTCCGGGTGTGCTGAACGTGCTGACCGGTCCGGGCGGTGAGGTCGGGGCCGCGCTCGTCGCCCACCCCGACGTGGCCATGGTCTCGGTCACAGGCGACACGGCGACCGGCAAGAAGATCATGGCCACGGCCAGCGAGACGGTGAAGCGCGTGCACCTGGAACTGGGCGGCAAGGCGCCTTTCATCGTGTACGCGGACGCCGACATGGCAGCCGCGATCCAGGGCGCCGTCGTCGGTGCGTACATCAACACGGGTCAGGACTGCACCGCGGCCACACGGATCTACGTGGAGCGCTCGGCCTACGATGCGTTCCTCGACGGTTTTGTCGATGAGGTGAAGAAGATCCGCGTGGGTCCGACGGAAAGCCGGCAGACCGATATGGGTCCGCTGATAGCCGACGCCCAGCGCACGAGGGTGGAAGGGTTCGTCGAGCGGGCCCGGCAGCAGCGCGCGGAGATCCTTACCGGCGGTCGGCGCCCCGTGAGCATGAAGAAGGGCTTCTACTACGAGCCGACAGTGGTGGCCAACGTCCCGCACGACGCGGAGATCGTCATGCAGGAGGTCTTCGGCCCGGTCGTCGTGGTGCTGCCGTTCGACACGGAAGAAGAGGTGCTGGCGCGCTCCAACAGCGTCGTCTACGGGCTCGCTTCCTCGGTGTGGACGAGGGACGTGCAGAAGGCGATGCGGGCGGCGAAAGCCCTCAAGTTCGGCACCGTCTGGGTGAACGACCATCTCCCGCTGGTCTCGGAGATGCCGCACGGTGGATTCAAGCAGAGTGGGTTCGGCAAGGATATGTCGGCCTACGCGCTGGAGGACTACACCGAGGTGAAGCACGTGATGGTGGAGTTGACCGGCGCGGTGCGGAAGGGCTGGCATTATACTGTCTATGGGGACTGAGCACGTACCGGGGGCGTTCCGCTAAGGCAAGGAAGGTGAGGGCGCCCGCCGACCGACCCGCGACCAGACCGTCAGCGAAAGCAGGATGAGCGCGGCACCCGCCGCGACGACCCCCATCGTGGCGTAGCCCACCGTGGCAAAGACGATTCCGCTGCCGAGACCCCCCGCGGCTGAGGACAGGCCGACCAGCAGGTCGTTGAAGCCCTGCGTCCGGCCCCGCTCCGCGGGCGAGAGCTGGTCGGCCAGCAGCGAGGATCCGCCGACGTAGCAGAAGTTCCAGCCCAACCCCACCAGGAAGAGCGCGACCGTGATCGGGATCAGGTCCGGCGAGAGGGGCGCGCCGAGCGCGGCCAGGGTCAGGATGCCGGCGCCCGTGGCGATCACCGGCCCGCGGCCCCAGCGGTCGGCCAGGCGGCCGGAGACGACCGAGAACAGGTACATTCCCACGACGTGAGCGGAGATGACGAAGGAGATGTGCGTCAACGGGTGCTGGTGGCTGCGCATGTATAGCGGGGTGATGATCATCAGCATCGCCATGGTCAGCTGGCCGAAGACCATCGCCAGCACCGCCACCAGGGCCGGCCGCTGGCGCAAGATCTCCCGGATGGGCCGGCCCGGTCCGCTGGCCGCGGCGGACTGCTGCGCCGGACCACCGATCTGGCGGGCCAGTTCGCGCGGTTCGGGGCGGAGCCAGAGGAAAATCACTGCGGCGCTGAGCCCGAAGAGCAGCAGCGTCGCTCCGTAGGGACCGGCCAGTTCGTCCACCCCCGCGCGTGCCGCCAGGTTGGCCATGGGGCCGGCGAGCAGTGGCCCCGCGATGGCGCCGACCGTCCCGCCCAGGACCACCATGGAGATGGCACGGCCGCGCTCCTCCGGCCGGTGCACCTCCGCGGCCACGAAACGGGAGAGTTGTACGGCGGCGACGGCGCTGCCGATCAAGAGCGATCCGGCGAGGTAGGCGGCGAATGATCCGATGATCACGGCGCCCCCGGCCAGGGTCGCTCCGGCGGCCCCCACGGTCGTCCCCAGGAGCAGCGCCGCCCGCCGACCCCAACGGTCCATCACCTGCCCCCAGATGAAGGCGGAGAAGGCCGAGCCGAGGAGGTAGAATGTCGCGGGCACGCCCGACCACGCCACCCGTCCGCTGAGTTTCGCGCCGATGATCGTGATGATGGGGAAGATGGCGATCGTGGCCGCCGAGCCGAGGCTCTGCGTCACAAAAAGCGTGAGGCTGATGCGGCGCGCGCTGGCGGTGACATCGACCATAAGGAAGTCTCCTTGTAGGAAGCGACCCTCGGAGCATTCTACGCGCCGCCTCCTGAACGCGCCAGTGGCCGGCCCATTTTTGACCGTCCGCGTCACCGGGCCGTAGAATGGCTCTGATGGGCACGCTCTACGTCGTCGGGACGCCGATCGGCAACCTGGAAGACATCACGCTGCGCGCTCTGCGCGTCCTGCGCGAGGTGGACGTGATCGCCTGCGAGGACACGCGGCACGCCCGGACCCTGCTCCAGCGGCACGGCATCGCCACGCCGTTGGTCTCCTACCACGAACACAACGAGCGGGAACGGGCTCCGCAGTTGGTCCGCCGACTGGTCGCGGGCGAGGACGTCGCTCTGATCACTGATGCCGGCATGCCGGGGATCTCCGACCCGGGGTTTCATCTCATCACGCAGGCGATCACGGCGGGCGGGCCTGTGACGCCGATCCCGGGCCCGAGCGCCGTCACCGCGGCGCTGGGCGTGGCCGGACTGCCCGTTGACCGTTTTCTCTTTCTGGGCTTCTTGCCGCGGACGCAGAAGGCCCGGCGGCGGGCGCTGGAGGAAGTCGGCGGCGGGCGGGCCACGCTCGTCCTGTTTGAGGCACCGCACCGCATTCACGAGACGCTCGCCGATGTGGCGCAGGTGCTCGGCCCGCGGCGCGTGGCGCTGGTCCGGGAAGCGACGAAGATCCACGAGGAGGTCCGGCGCGGCCGCGCCGATGAAGTGGCGGCGCAGATCGCCGGAGCGCGACTGCGGGGTGAGATCACCCTCGTCGTGGAGGGCGCGGCGGCCGCGCCGCCGGCCGAACGCGCCGACGAACCGGCGACCTACCTGCGGCGGCTCCTCAATCGCGGGATGACGCGGCGCGACGCCGCCCGGAATCTCGCGGAGACCTACGGCATCTCCCACCGGAAGGCCTATCAGATGGCCCTGGAGTTAACCCGGCAGTGAAGCGCTGGCTGCCCGAGCCCGCGGACGTCGTGCGCGTCCATCAGGCGGCGACCGAGGTGGAGGCGCTGGCCGTGGAGCAGGCGCTGCGGGCGGCCGGACTGCGTGTCTGGGTCCGCTCGCGCCAGGTCCCGGGATACGGCGATATCATTGCCAGCGCCTCGGGCGTGTGGGGTGACGTCCTGGTGGCGCCGGAGGACGCGGACCAGGCGCGTGAGGTCATTACCACGTATCTGGCCGCAGTGCAGGCCGGACAGGAGGGCCCCCCGGTGCGCAGATTTGCCGGCATCATTCCTCCGCTCGTCACGCTCTTCGACCGGAGCGGCGCTGTGGATGAAAAGGCCATGCGCCACCACGTAGACCGGCTGCTGGCGGCGGGCGTGCACGGGCTGCTCGCGCTGGGGACCACCGGCGAGGTGATGCACCTCACACCGGCGGAGCGGCGGCGCGTAGCGGAGATCGTCGTCGATCAGGCGCGCGGCCGGGTGCCTGTCCTCGTCGGCTGCGCCGGGACCGGGACCGACGAGGTGATCACCTACGTGCGGGAGGCGCAGGAGATCGGCGCCGCGGGGGCGCTGGTGATCGTTCCGTACTACTGGGTGCTCTCCGACGGGGCGGTGGAGGCGCATTACGCGGCGGTCGCACGGGCAGTGGATTTCCCCATCCTGATCTACAATTTCCCGGCGGTAAGCGGCCGCAACCTGCCGCCCGTGCTGATCGCCCGGCTGGCGGAGGCGCGTCCAAACATCGTCGGTATCAAGGAGACGCTGGACAGCATCGGGCACATCGCGCAGGTGCTGGCGCTGGTCCGGCCGAAGCGGCCGGACTTCAGCGTGCTGTGCGGGTTCGAATATCATCTGTTGAATACGCTGATCATGGGCGGCGATGGGTCGATCCCCGGCATGGCGAATGTCGCGCCCGAGACCTCGGTGGCGGTCTATGAGGCCTGGCGGCGGGGCGATCTGGCGCAGGCGGCAGAACTGGTGCGGCAGCGCTTCGACTTCCCCTCCCTCTATGAACTGGGCGCGCCGTTCTTCGTCGTGGTGAAAGAAGCGATGGCCCTGGCGGGACAGATCGAGCACCCCACGGTGCGGCTCCCGGCGGTCCCGCTCAGCGATGACGCCCGGGCCCGGCTGCACGTTCTGCTCGGCCGCCTGGGGATGCTCTAAGGCGTGGGCTTGCGTCTCAGGGCTGGGGCTGCCCGACGCGACTCTTCCACCGCCCGGCGTACCGGATCAATCCGAGCACGTTGTTGCGCAGCGGCATCACGGCCTCGAAGCCGGTCGGCGGGGCCGATCCCCGCACCTTCGCCATCTCCTCCGCAACGAGCGCCGTCAGCCGCGCGGTAACCTCCGGCTCGTCCCATCCAGCCTCGGCGATCTGCTGCGCGAACTGCTCCCGCGCGTCCAGCCAGGTCTCCAGTTGCGTGAGGAGTTCATCCACCCAGGTGTGCGGGCCGAAGTGCGTCACGAGAAGACGCGAGGCCCGGACCGCCCGCATCCGGGCGAGGGTGCGCTTCCAGGCGGAGATGTCCAGATCCGGCGGCGGCGTGGGCGGCCCGACGTAGCGCGAGCCGGGCATCGCTACCCCGGCGGCGTCGCCGGTGAAGAGATCGCCCGACGCTTCATCCAGATAGGCGTGATGGTGGCTGGCGTGTCCCGGCGTCTCCAGCGCCTTGATCCGCCGCGATCCCAACGGCAACACGTCGCCGTCGTCCACGACCTGGACGCGGTCGGCGGGCACCGGGAGGATCTGCCCGAACAGCGTCTCCAGCGCATCGCCGTAGAGGCGGCGCGCGCTGGTCAGCAGGCGGGACGGGTCGGCCAGATGGGGCGCCCCGATGGGGTGAACGTACACCTGGAGGTGCGGGAAGCGCTGGGCCAGCGTCCCGGCTCCACCCGCGTGATCCAGGTGGATGTGGGTCACGGCCGCGGCCTGCAGGTCCCGGGGGTCCAGGCCCGCCGCGCGCACGCCCTCCAGCACGGTCTCCACGGTAGACGCGGGTCCGGTCTCGATCAGCGCGGGCCGGTCGCCGAGCAGCAGGTAAACGGCGATCGACTCCGGGGAGTGCTGATAGTCCGTATCGATGAGCACCAGGTCGTCGGCCAGCCGCTGGATGCGTGCCACGCGATCTCCTCCTGTCCGCGACCACGATAACACAGCGGGCGCGGGCGGGGGAGCGGAGGAAAGCCTCCGCAGCCGGGCGAACCTACCCCCAATTCACCCCGAGCCGACAGGCATGGCCATTGAGCGACAGCACCATCGCTGGTTCAGCCCATCCCTCCAGCGGGAGATGGAACTGCTGGCCTATGGACGCGGCGGGGCGCGCGTCCTGGTCTTCCCCACGTCCAAGGGGCGGTTCTTTGACTGGGAGGACCGGGGGCTGGTCGTGGCGATGCAGGAGCACCTGGAGCGCGGCGGGATTCAGATGATCTGCGTGGACAGCGTGGACGCGGAGAGCTGGTACAACAAGGCCATTCCGCCCGCCGAGCGGGCGAAGCGCCACATGCAATACGATCAGTACCTCCTCACGGAGGTCCTGCCGTTCACGGCGCGGCTGAATTCCAACCCCTTTCTGATCACCAGCGGTGCCAGTTTCGGCGCCTACCATGCCGTGAACTTCGCCTTCCGTTACCCGCACCAGGTTGGCCGCGTCATCGGCATGAGCGGGTACTACGACCTCAAGCGCTGGACCGCCGGCTACTCCGACGACAACGTCTACTTCAACAACCCCTGCGACTCCCTGGTCCACGAGCACGAGTCGGCGCGGCTGGAGGCGCTGCGGGCAATGAGCATCATCCTGGCGGTCGGTCAGGACGACCCTGCGCTGGAGAACAACAAGTACCTCTCGGGAATCCTCTGGAGCAAGGACATCTGGCACGCGCTGCGCATCTGGGACGGCTTCGCCCACGACTGGCCGGTGTGGGCGCAGATGCTCCCGAAGTACATCAGCGGGCACGACTGACGCGGCGGGCGCAGCGATGAGGCGAGACGGAGGAGGCGCACCATGACCCTACGCGTGGGGCTGATCGTCGGACGGGAGTGGTCCTTCCCGCCGGCCTTCATCGAAGAGGTGAACCGGCGCAACGCCGGCGTGGTCGCCGAGTTCGTCAACCTCGGCGGCACGCGCATGGGCGAGGCGGTGCCCTACGCCGTGATCGTCGACCGCATCTCCCACGAGGTGCCCTACTACCGCACCTTCCTCAAGCACGCCGTGTTGCAGGGCGCCACCGTGATCAACAATCCCTTCATGTGGTCGGCCGACGACAAGTTCTTCGAGGCGTCGCTGGCGACGGCGCTGGGCGTGGCCAGCCCGAAGACGGTGGTGCTGCCCAACAAGAACTACGTCCGGGGGATCGTCCACGACGAGAGTCTGCGCAACCTGATCTACCCGCTGGACTGGGAGGGAATTCTCGACTACGTTGGGATGCCCTGCGTGCTCAAAGATGCACACAGCGGCGGCTGGAAGGAGGACGACGTCTTCATCTGCCGCACGCCGGGGGACCTGCTGGCCAGCTACGACCGGTCCGGGCTGCGCACGATGATCGTCCAGGAGTTCATCGAGTGGGAGCACTACGTGCGCTGCATCTGCCTGGGTCAGGAGGAGGTCCTGCCGATCAAGTACGACCCGCGGGAGCGGAAGTACCACGTCGAGCACCGGCACCTCACGCCCGAACTGGGGCGGCGCATCGTGGAGGACTCGCTGAAGCTGGTGCGCGCCCTGGGCTACGACATGAACACCTGCGAGTGGGCCGTCCGCGACGGCGTGCCCTACGCCATCGACTGCATGAACCCCGCGCCCGACTTCGACATCTACTCCCTGACGCCGTTCTACTTCGAGTGGGTGGTCAAGCACATGGCCGACCTGGCGATCCGGCTGGCCACCGAGCCCCGCCCCCAGCGCCGCTGGCTGCGTTGGGACACCTTCCTCACCGGCCGCCGGCAGGACGGCGTCCGGGACCTCTCGGCCCATGCTCCTCCGCGACGCGATCCAGACCTATCATGACCTGCTGACCGACGAGTTGGCCGCCGCCTCCCAGGCGCAGCTCGAGGCGCAGTTGCGCCGGCGCGGGCTGTTCTTCGGAGACCGGGCGCTGTGCACGGTCCTGCGCCCACGGTTCGTCATGCCTGAGGACTACCGCTTTCTGCAGGACCGCTGTCGGGTGCTGCTGCGGGCGTTCCGCAAGGTCTACCAGGCCGCCCTCGCCGACCGCGGCTTCCGCGCGCAGTTCG
>CAYHPT010000040.1:0-7574 GCA_964358435.1 uncultured bacterium
AGCGGAAGAAATTAGGGGCCAGCCACTGCAGCCCGGACAAAATCGCGAACCCGGCCAAGGCGCCCGATATCGCCCCCAAGGCCCCGCGTAAGCGTCGGCCCAAGCCCCAGCCCAGGGCGAATATCGTGCTCCAAACGGCGAGCACGAAGACCGCCACCACCGCGTAATACCAGAAGTTGGCCACGGCTTGCTCTTGGCCCGGACGCGGCATGCCCCAGGGGGCCAGGCGCGTGAGAGCGGTCATTCCCGCCTGGGCGCAGATAAAGGCGAACTTCACCCACTTCTCGCGCACCACGTCGTCCGTGGCGGTGACGCGCCACCCGGCCTCTGTGAACACCCGCTCCAGGTGACGCACCCGGTCACTCATCCCGCCGCGCCACTCGCCGAACGTGACCGCGCGGGGACCGGCGGTCTGCTGCACGGTCCCCGGGGCCTGGATGCTGGAGAGGATGTAGACGAGGCCGCCGAGGATGCGATCGACCCCATAGAGGCGGGCGAGCGTCTCTTCATTATCCACGCCGTTCTGCAGCGAGAGGATCGCGGTCTCCGGCCCCGCGGTCGGGCGAATGAGTTCACCGGCCACCTCCGTGTCGTAGGACTTCACCGTAAAGAGGATGAGATCGGCGGGATCGCCGGCGGGCGCTTCCGCGGTCGCCGCCGGCGCGAACCACTCGCCGTCCACGGCCCGGACGGTCAGGCCGCCCTGGCGGCGGATCGCCTCTAGGTGGACGCCGCGGGCGATGAAGGTCACCTCATGACCGGCCCGCGCCAACATCCCGCCGTAGTAGCCGCCGAGGCCGCCGGCGCCCATGACGGTGACGCGCACCTACTTCTGTCCCTCCTCAGGGGTGGGGGCCGGGACCGCCTCCGTGGTCGCACCGTCCTCGCGCGGCCGCAGCGGGCTGAAGCGCCGCAGGCGCTCGGCCAGTTCTCCGAGTCGCTTGGACACACGGCCGTTCAGCGTGCCCTCCGGGTAGCGGCCGTCCGCATCGGGCTCGCCGGCGGAAATGCCGGTGAGGATCTCCAGTCCCTCGTCCACGGTGCGCCCGGCCCAGAGGTAGAAGCGCCCCTGGCGCACCGCCTCCACGACCTCTTCCCGCAGCATCAGGTTGCGCACGTTCTGGTGGGGAATGAGCACACCCTGCCGGCCGGTCAGACCGATCGCCTTGCAGACGTAGTAGAACCCCTCCACCTTCTCGTTCACGCCGCCGATCGGCTGGATCTCCCCACGCTGGTTGACCGAACCGGTCACGGCGATGCCCTGATCGATCGGCGCGCCGGCGAGGTCGCTGAGGAGGGTGTACAGCTCGGTGGAGGAGGCGGAGTCGCCCTCCACCTCGTCATAGCTCTGCTCGAAGGTGAGGGTCGCGGACAGGCTGAGCGGCCGATCCTGCGCGTGTTTTCCCCCGAGATAGGCACCCAGGATATGGACGCCCTTGGTGTGGATGCGCCCAGATAACTGCGCCTCCCGCTCGATGTTCACCACGCCGCGGGAACCGACGAAGGTGCGGGCGGTAATGCGGTTCGGGCGGCCGAAGCTGTAGTCGCCCAGGGCGTGCACGGCCAGGCCGTTGACCTGCCCCACCTTCGCCCCGTCGATGTCCACGAGCAGTTGCCCGCTCTGGATCGCCTCCCGGATGCGCTCCTCGATCCGGTTGCTGCGGAAGACCTTCTCTTCCAGCGCCTTCTCCACATGGGCGGCCCGCACGACGCGGCTGGCCTCACGCTGCGCCCAGGCGGAGCCCTCGTAGATCAGTTCCGTCACCTCGTTGAAGCGCGCGCTGAGCTTTTCCTGATCCTCCGCCAGGCGGGCGCTGTAGTCCAGCACGCGGGCCACGGCGTCGCGGTGGAAGGGCAGCAGTCCGTCGCGCTGGCAGATCGTGCAGATCGCCCGCGCGTACTGCTGCAGCGTCTCCTCCGACCGCTTCATGTCCACGTCGAAGTCGGCCTTGATCTTGAAGAGTTTGCGGAAGTCGTCGTCGAGGACGTAGAGCAGGTGGTAGAGCAGCGTCGAGCCGATGATCACCACTTTGGCGGAAAGAGGGATCGGCTCGGCCCGCAGCGTGGCGGTGGGGATCAGCCCCAGTTGCTCGCTGATGTTCTCGATGCGAATCTCCCGGCTCTTCAGCGCCCGCTTCAGCGCCTCCCAGGAGAGGGGCGCCATCAGGATGTCGTTCAGCTGCAGAATGAGGAATCCGCCGTTGGCGCGGTGCAGCGCGCCGGGCTTGATCATCGTGAAGTCGGTGACGAAAGCGCCGAACTCGCCACGGTACTCCATCCGGCCGATCAGGTTGTAGTAGGTGGGGTTGGTCTCGAAGACCACCGGCGCGCCGGTGGTCTGGCTGTTGTCGACAAGGAGGTTCACCCGGTAGCGGGCGAACGAGTCGCCGCGCCGGGCCACACCCGGGGGCATGGGGAAGGGCAGCCGCGCCCCTTCCTCTTCTTCTTTAAAGTCGTCACGGTGATCGACGATGTCGCGGACCAGCGCCTCCAGGTACTCGACGACCCGGGGGTGAGAGGCGTAGCGTTCCTTCAGCGGCTCGACCGCGCGCTGCGCCACCGAGGCCACCGCGTCCCCTTCCAGCGTCCGCAGTGCCTCGCGCGCCTCCCGCTCCAGGTTGCGCACCTGCCGCAGCGCGTCGCCGATGTCCTCCTGCAGCGCCCGGGCGCGCTCCTGCAGCGCCTCGCGCTGCTCAGACGTCAGTCGCTCGATGACCTCCGGGGCCAGGGGCTCGCCAGAGGGCCCGATCGCCACGGGGACCACGCCGACCGGCGTGCGCTCCAGCCCGAAGCCCAGGCGCCGCGCCTTGGCCTCAAGGGTCTGCCAGATCTCGTTGATCCGCGCCTCGTAACTGCGCAGCGCCTCGCTGCGCCGGGCGGCGAAGTGCTCGCTGGCCAGCACCTTGCGGATGCCGTCCTTCAGCTCCTCGACGAGTTCGTCCAAGTCGCGGCGGAAGCGCTCGCCGAGGCCGGACGGCAGGCTGATGGCCGCTGGTTGGTCGGGCTGCTGGAAGTTGTAGACGTAGACCCAGTCCGGCGGCGTCGGCCGCGCGATCGCCAGGTCCTGCACCTTCTTGCGGGTGTAGGTCGTCCGCCCCGTGCCGACCGGACCGGTGACGAAGATATTGTACGCCGGCTGCGTGATGGTCAGGCCGAAGTCCAGGGCGCGAACGGCCCGCTCCTGGCCGACGATGATCTCCTCCGGCTGCAGGTCGGCGGTGGTCTCAAAGGTGAAGAACGCGGGGTCGCAGCGCCAGCGCAGGGCGTCGGCCGGCAGGCGGAGGCGCTCGCGCGCATCGGTGGTTCGCTCAGCCATCACGGCACCTCGGTTGTGTGATCGGGGGTTACGCTTCGATTCTTCGCGGCGTCGGCGCGCATCCCCCTCAGGAGGTCCCGGGGGGATCCTGCGGACCGTGCGGGCCGTGCGTGCCCGCGCCGCTCTTGCCGGGAAACTGGATGAACCCGGTCTGCCGGCCCCGGCCGGCCGTCTTCGACTGGGGCACACGGGGGTGGTGCGCGATGTTGAGGTCCAGTTTCTTGCCGCACGCGCAGACGAGGGCCGGCGTCTCCCCGGCGTTGATCCAGATGTTGCCGGCGGCCTGGGCCCGCCGCCGTGCGGTCTCGATGGCGCCGGAGCGTTCCTCTTCCTCGTCCTCCGCGCGGCCCATCTCGCGGGTGCCGCTGCCGCTCAACTCGTAGAGCAGTGCCTTGGGGTAATAGACGCTGTAGCGGCGGCCGCAGCCGCCGCAGGGGAACGTAAAGATGTTCGCCATCGTCTCCCATTGTAGGAGGAAAGGGAATAGACGCAAGGAGAGGGAAAAGTGCAGGGGTCCGGACCGGGAAAGGGGAGAACGGGTGTGCGGATGCTGTTGCTGGGTGTCGTCATCGGATTCGCGCTGAGCGGGCTGGTGCTGCTGGTGCCGGTCGTGCTGGCGCAGGGCCTGCCCCCGCTGCAGGAGTTCGTCCCGCTGCCCGGTCCCGCCCGCCCGCAGCCCGATCAGGGCCCGGCCCCACAGCAGGGTCAGGATGACTGTCAGATCATTCTCTTCTATCACAATGGACAACTCTACCGGCTGATGCCGGGACCGGGACCGCAGGACGGTCCGGGACGCCCCGGTAGTCCGCCGGAGTTCTTCCGCCTCGACCCGTATCGCGGGCCGGCGATCCCGGGGCTGCCGCAACCCTTCCCGCAGCCCTTCCCGCAGCGCCCGGAGGGGCCGCAGCCGAACTTCCAGCCTGCGCTGCCGCGATCCTGATACGGCCGGGTCCGCGCCCGACACCCTAACCGCCCGCGGCGGGCTCCGCACCTGGTTGGGCCTGGAGCCCAACATCCTGGTGCTCCTCGGCACCATCCTCATCCTGGGGATGGGCGAGGAACTGTGGCTGCGCTTTATCCCGAAATACCTTGAGCTGCTGGGCGCCGGCGCCTGGGGCATCGCCGTTTACGGCACGCTGAAAGATCTGCTGGACGCCGTCTACCAGTACCCCGGCGGCTGGCTCGCCGACCGGCTGGGGCGGCGCGCGGCGCTCATCCTCTTCACGCTGCTGGCCATCGTCGGGTACGCCGTCTATCTCCTCAGCTCTCGCTGGGAGTGGATCCTCCTCGGCACCGTCTTCGTGATGGCCTGGAGCAGCCTGACCCTGCCGGCGATCTTCGCCATCATCGGCGACAACCTGCCGCAGACGCGGCGGGCCATCGGGTTCGGCATGCAGTCCATTCTGAAGCGGATTCCCATCGTCATCGCGCCGCCGCTCGGCGGCCTGCTGATCGCGGCGCTCGGGTTCGCCGCGGGGATGAAGGCGGCGCTGGGCCTCACCATCGTCCTCGCGCTGGTCGGCATCGGCGTCGTCCGCCGCTACTACCGGGAGCAGGCTCCACCCGCGGACGCGACGCTGGCCTTCGGGGATATCTGGCGCGGGATGGACGCGCGGTTGAAGCGCCTCTTGCTGGCGGACTGTCTCGTCCGGCTGGCCGAGGGCATCCCCAAGGTCTTCGTCGTGCTCTACGTGATCAACGTCCTGCGGGCGAACACCGTGCAGTTCGGCTGGCTGACCAGCGTGCAGATGCTCACCGCCATTGTCGTCTACATCCCCATCGCCAAACTCGCCGACCGGATGAACCGCAAGTCGTTCGTGCTGCTGACCTTTGCCTTCTTCGCTCTCTTCCCGCTGGCGCTGGTCACGGCGGTGGGGTCGGCGTGGCTCGTCCTGGTCTTCGTCGTCGGCGGGTTGCGCGAGATCGGCGAGCCGGCCCGCAAGGCCCTGATTGTGGACCTGGCCGCCGCCGGGGCGCGGGCCCGCGCGGTCGGCATGTACTACCTCATTCGCGGGCTGGTCGTCTTCCCCGCATCGATCGTGGGCGGCTGGTTGTGGACCGTCGACCCGCGGGCGCCGTTCACCACTGCATTTGTGGTAGGGACCGCCGGCCTCATCGCCTATGCGGTTTGGGGGCAGGCGGACCCGCCGCTCGCCGGGACCTAGCGGCCCGCGCATGCTGTCATTAACACAAGGAGGACGCGACAATGAAGTGGATCACCCGAGAACGCGTAAAGGTGGATCGCGTGGCCTGTCCCTGGCTGATCACGCACTTCCTCGACCCCGACGCGGAGTTTCTCTTCGTCCCCGCCGAACAGGTGCCGGTGGTGGCCGAGCGCGAGGGCGCCACGCCATTTGACATGCCGGGGGTTCGGCTAGGACATCACGGCGGGAAGTGCAGCTTTGAGGCGATTCTGGAACAGTACCGGATCGACGACCCCGCGCTCCACCTCCTGGCGCAGATCGTGCACGGCGCGGACGTCGCGGAGGACCTCTACGGGCGTCCGGAGGCGCCGGGGCTGAGAGCGATCGCGGAGGGATTCCGCCACCTGGGACTGAAAGACGACCACGAGATCCTGGCCAAAGAGTTCATCGTGTACGACGCTCTCTACGCCTACTGCCGGCAGCAGGTGCCCGCCGGGTAGACGTGAGTGCTGGCCGCGCTCTTCGCCCTGCTCTCCGCGGCGCTCTTCGCCGGTAACTCCGTCGCCGTCCGCCTGGCCCTGGCGGGGACGACGGCCACCACCATCGTCGTCGTCTCCATCCTGACGAACCTGACCACGCTGTGGGTCGTGGCCGCGCTGCGCGGCGAGGTGGGCGCGGCGCTGCAGCCGGCGGCCCTGATCTTCGTCGGCGCCGGGGTACTGGCGCCGGCGCTGGCGCGCATCGCCCTCTACACGGCGATCAACATGGTGGGCGTGGCCCGCTCGGTCGTCGCCAGCAACACGACCCCGATCTTCACCGCGGTCGGCGCCGCGCTCTTCCTCCACGAACGCGTCAGTGCGGGGCTGGCGCTCGGCACGGTCGCCGTGGTGCTGGGCGTCGCTCTCACCTCCCGGATACCGGCGCAGAAAGAGACCCGGGCCGGCCGGACCGGGCTGCTGCTGGCGCTGAGCACGGCCGTGCTGGCTGCCGCCTCGATCATCTTCCGCAAGATCGGCCTGGGGATAATCCCGCACGCCGCGCTGGCCGGCGCGCTGACGTTGAGCGGCGCGGTCGTCGGCCTGGTGCCGCTGGTCGTGTGGCGCTGGCGGCGCGAACCAATCCGCGCGGCCCGCCGGGCGGTCCCGCCGATGCTGATGGCCGCGCTGCTAAGCGGCGGGGGCTTCCTCGCCTACTTCCTGGCCCTGAGCCTGGGAGACGCCAGCCGGGTCACGCCGCTGTCCAATACCACGCCGCTCTTCGCCGTCCTGCTGCTGCGTTACGCCTTCCGCCACGTGGAGAGCGTGACGCGGCGGACGTTGGTCTGCGCGGCCCTCACCGTCGCCGGCGTGATCCTGGTCGTCAGCGCCTGAGCGCCGCGTCCGGCGGCCCAACCGGCCCGTCATTGACAGGCTTTGCCTTTCGCAGTATACGTGGGCTGACCTGCCATCCTGTCAGTGGGAGGGAGTTGATAGGATGAACAGCAAGCAGTTCCTCATGTGGGGCGGGGTCACTCTCCTGGCCCTCGGGGTTATCGGCTTCATCGCACCCAATCTTCTGGACAAGACCCTCTACTTCGACAGCGCGGAGAACTACGCGCACACCATCCTGGGGATCGTCGCCATCGCCGCGGCGTACGTCCTGACCGCCTCCACGCAGCGCACCCTCGTGGGGATCGTGGGCATCGTCGCGCTCTTCTTCGGGATCTGGGGGTTCGTCGTCGGCGGGCGGGCGGCGCCCAACTTCTACGGCGTGACGAACCTGGAATTCCTCGACAATATCGTGCACCTGGTCGTCGCGGTGTGGGCGTACCTGGCCATGCGCGGGGACAAGAGCATGGCCATGTCCGGTGGGTAGCCGGTATTCCGCATCGTCGTCTGTTCGCACGGGCAACGCGGGAGGGGCGGTACGCTGCCGCCCCTCTCGCATCTGTGATGAGGTCAAGGAGCGCACCCAATCATGAGTGAAGGCGAACAGCAGGAACAGGTGCGGCGCAAACGGCGGCGGCGGAGGCGGCGGCGCCGGGGGGGGGCCCCCCCCCCCGCCCCCCCCCCCCCCCCCCCACCCCCCCCCACACCCCCCCCCCCCCCGCCCCCCGCCCCCCCCCCCCCCACACC
>CAYHPT010000041.1:0-7550 GCA_964358435.1 uncultured bacterium
CGCCTCCTCAGCCGCAACCCCCGCGGGGACGTAGCCGGCCAGCGGATCGTGCGCCGAGGTCTGGTCGGTGACGACGTCGGCGGCGAAGCCGGCGCGCAGCAGTTCCGGATGCGTCTCCGCGGCATTGCCCAGCAGCGCTACCGACAGCGGCGTCTGTCCACGCCGCGCCTCCTCCACCCAGCGCAGTGCCTCCTCCAGGCGGTCGGTGGCCCGGTCCACCCACCCCGCCGTCCTGCGCCGGTGGATGCGCGCGGGATCGGCCTCGACGATCAGCGCGACCCCCTCATTCATCGTGATCGCCATGGGCTGCGCGCCGCCCATGCCGCCCAGACCCGCGGTCAGGACTACGCGCCCGCGCAGCGACCCGCCGAAGTGCCGCCGCGCCACCGCGGCGAAGGTCTCGTAGGTGCCCTGCAGGATGCCCTGCGTACCGATGTAGATCCAGGAGCCAGCGGTCATCTGCCCGAACATCGTCAGGCCCAGGGCCTCCAGTTCCCAGAACTTCTCCCAGGTGGCCCAGGCCGGGACGAGCATGGCGTTGCTGATAACCACGCGGGGCGCCCACTCGTGGGTGCGGAAGACCGCCACCGGTTTGCCCGACTGCACCAGCAGCGTTTCGTCGTTCTCCAGTTCCGGGAGCGTGCGGATGAGAGCGTCGAAGGCCTCCCAGGAGCGCGCGGCCTTGCCCGTGCCGCCGTAGACGATCAACTCCTCGGGGCGCTCTGCCACTTCGGGGTCCAGGTTGTTCATCAGCATGCGCAGAGCGGCCTCCTGCCCCCACCCCTTGCAGGTCCGGGCCGTCCCCCGCGGCGCCCGCACGATTCTCGGTCCCGTCTCACTCACGGCCGTCTCCCTGCCTGTTGCGCCATCGCCATCCCGCGGCGCTATCCCAACGGGCCGGTGACCTCTTCCGCCGCCCGCACCAGCGCCCCCTCAACCACGAGGGCGTAAGCCTGCGCCAGATCGTCGGCGAGGATGCGGTCGCGCTCCAGTGGCGGGATCACCCGGCGCACCGCTTGATAGACGGCCCGCACCGCGGGCGCCGCCTGCTCCCAGCCGCGGAACTCCAGCGCCTGGGCGGCGCAGAGCGCTTCAATCCCCACCACCTGCGCCACGTGCTCCACCACCCGCGCCGCCTTGCGCGCGGCGATGCTGCCCATACTAACGTGGTCCTCCTGGTTGGCCGAGGTGGGGATGGTGTCCACGCTCGCCGGATGGGTCAGCACCTTGTTCTCCGAGACCAGCGCCGCCGCCGTGTACTGCACCAGCATCAGCCCGGAGTGCAGGCCGCCCTCTCTCGTGAGGAAGGCGGGCAGCCCGCTCAGGTGCGGATTGACCAGGCGCTCGATGCGCCGCTCGGCAATGGTCGCCAGCGCGGCGGTGGCGATGGCCAGCACGTCCAGCGCCAGGGCCACCGGCTGCCCGTGGAAATTGCCGCCCGAGACGACCTTCCCCGTCTCGGCGAAGATCAGCGGATTGTCCGTCGCGGAGTTGATCTCGATCTCCACGGCCCGCCGCGCGTAGGCGATCCCGTCCCGCGCCGCGCCGTGCACCTGAGGCATGCAGCGCAGGGCGTAGGCGTCCTGGACGCGGTCGGCCGGCCGTCCCAGGCGGGACTCCGCGAGCAGCCGGCGCAGGTTCTCCGCGCTCGTCTGCTGCCCGGGCTGCGGGCGGACGCGGTGCAGGTCGGGGTCGAAGGCCGCGGGCAGGGCCAGCAGCGCCTCCGCGGTCATCGCTCCGGTCACGTCCGTGGATTTCGCCGCGACCTCCGCGCGCAGCAGCGCCAGGGCGCCCACCGCGGTCATCATCTGCGTCCCGTTGATCAGGGCCACGCCCTCTTTGGCGGCGAGAATCACAGGTTGCACCCCGACCTCGCGCAGGGCATCCGCCGCGGGCCGGCTCCCGCCCTCCGTGAGGACGCGCCCCTCCCCCATCACCACCAGGGCAAGGTGCGCCAGCGGGGCCAGGTCGCCGCTCGCCCCGACCGACCCCTGCGCCGGGATCAGGGGGACGATGCCGGCGTTCAACATGGCGATCAGCGTCTGGAGCGTCTCGAGCCGGATCCCGGAGTAGCCCAGAGCCAGCGTATGGGCGCGCAGCAGCATGATGGCGCGGACGGCCTCCGCCGGCAACGGCTCCCCCACGCCCGCGGCGTGGCTGCGGGCGATGTTGGCCTGCAGGGCGGCAGCCTGATCCGGGGAGATGGCCACCGTGGCCAGGTCGCCCACGCCGGTGGTGATGCCGTAGACCACCTGGCCGCGCGCCACCAGCCCGTCGACCACGGCGCGGGCGCGGCGCACCCGCTCGGCCGCCGCCGGCGCCAGGGCGACCGGCGCGCGCGCAAAGACCACCCGGAGGAGGTCCTCGAGGGTAAGGCGTTCCCCGATCAACACCTCCACGGGGATCGCTACTTCAGGCGGGAATCCATGAAGGTAACCTGGATCTCCTTGCCGCGCTCCGCCACCGCGGTGGCGAGCGTCGCCTCCTGGTAGACGATGGTCAGGGCAACCGTCTTGATGTCCCCCATCGCCGGCACCTGCGCCAGGATCGGTGGGGGCACGTTCAGGATGATGTCGCTGGCCAGTTGCGCCTCGGCGGTGAGAAACTCCCGGGAGTTCTGCACCCACTTCTGCGGGTCTTTCTGCGCCTCTTCGGGTTTGAAGGTCGCCGACTCAAACGTCGCGTTCACCGTCCCGGTGGCGGCGTCCAGTTTGACCTCCTTGACCGTGTCTTTGCCGATGATGTTTTCGATCAGGCTGCGCACGAGGACGTCGGGGGCCGGCGGCTTCGTCGCCTCCTCCTGCTTCTTCCGCCAGCGGTAATCCCAGGCGAAGAGTCCCCCGCCCACCAGCGCGGCGACCAGGACAAAGATGATGATCGGAACCGGGTTGACCCCGGTCTTGCGGGAGAGGCCTCCGACTCGTGCCCGTGCCACATCACACCTCCGGAGAAGTCAGCGTCCTAGGCCGCGTGGATCGCCTCGCTGGTCGTGATCACACCTCGGTACAGGAAGTGCACCTGGCGGATGGCCGCCTGCTGGTCAAACGGGATGATCGCAGAGATCGCGTCGATGGGCAGGATCACCCGGTAGCCGCGCAGCGCCGCGCTGCCGGCGGTGTGCAGCACGCAGATGTTGGCCACGGTGCCGCAGACGATCACGGTCTGGCTGCCGGCCAGGCGCAGTTCGTGGTCCAGCGGCGTGCCGAAGAACCCGTCGTAGCGCAACTTCTCGATCACCCGCTCCCCCGACCGGGGGGCCAGTTCGTCCACGATCTGCCAGCCCCAGGTGCCGCGCAGCACGTGCGGCCCCCAGATGGGGAACTCAATGTCGCCCTCCTGGTGCGTGTCCTGGGTGAAGAACACCTTCATCCCTTTCGCCCGCGCCCGCGTGAGCAACCGCTGGATCGCGGGAATCGTGGCCGCGGCGGTCTCGACCACCAGCGCCCCACCGGGTTTGACGAAGTCGTTCTGCATGTCCACGACGATGAGCGCGGTGGTCCGGGGTGGGACGGTGACTTCCCGTTCAACGGTGTACTCAGGGACCTGCAGCGTGACGGCCATGGCCACCTCCCTCGCCTGTCAGGCCATGGCCGATCCCACCCGCGGTCGCAGGAGCGCGACCACGAGCCAGATGACGATGAGATCGATCACGGTCTCTACCAGGAGGCCCACCGAAAAGATGGTCAGGGCCATCTGATTCACCGGCAGCAGCTTCACGAGCACGAAGACCAGAATGTTCAGGAGATGTCCGACGATGATGGCAAACGCGGCCACCGCCCAGTTGATCCGCGCCAGCAGGCCGGCCGTCAGCCCCATGATGGTGTGGGGGATGATGGCGGCGAACTCGAAGGCCCGACTGCCCGAAGGGCTCAACACGGCGTTCACCAGCGTCCCGACGAGACCGACGAACGCTCCTACGGTCGGGCCAAAGAGGATTCCGGCGATGACAACGACCACCATGTTGATGGCGATGATGGCCCCTGGAACCATCGGGTTGGGAAGGAATTGGGTTACAAACCGACCGACAATCACGTACACCGCGGCCAGGAGCGAGGCGTACGCGATCTGGCGAGTGGACATCCCCGTGCCCCCTTCCATCCGTCTGACGTCCTGTGGGCGCTTCTGCGCCCATTCTAGGATTGGGGCTGTGAAGGGTCAATGCGAACGTGGGGCGGGCAAAGCGAGGACGGGGAGGGCATTGCCGCAAGGGGTCCCCGTGTCGTTCCGGGGAAGCGGCGATGCCCTCGCCGTCCCGCTTACGACGGTTCCGGTTTCGGTTTGAGCCTGGGCAGCCCCGGCTCCGGCCGGGTCTTCGGCTCGGGCGAGGCCTCCGCCAGCGCCGCCTCCGCGGCAGGTGCCGCGGGCAGCTCGGCGGGCAGCCCCTGGAAGACGCGCTCCAGTGCCTCCGCCTCGAGGCTCTCTTTCTCCAGCAGGGTCTTGGCCACGCGCTCCAGCTTGTCGCGGTGGTCGATCAGCGCCGTGCGGCCGCGCTCGTAGCACTCGTCGATGATGCGGCGGATCTCCTTGTCGATCTCGTAGGCGATCTCCTCGCTGTAGTTGCGGCTCTCCACCAGGTCGCGCCCCAGGAAGATCGGGCCGTGGCGCTTACCCAGGGTGAGCGGCCCGAGCTTCTCGCTCATGCCGAACTCGGTGACCATGCGGCGCGCCAACTCGGTGGCCTGCTCGAAGTCGTTCTGCGCGCCGGTGGTGACCTCGCCGAAGACGATTTCCTCCGCCACCCGGCCGCCCAGGGCCACGGCGATCCGGTCGAGGATCTCGCTGCGCGTGTAGTTGTACTTGTCCTCCGGCGGCGTGGAGATGACATACCCCAGGGCCATGCCCCGCGGCAGGATCGTCACCTTGTGCGGCGGGTCGGCGTAAGGCAGCAGTTTGGCCAGCAGGGCGTGGCCGGCCTCGTGGTAGGCGGCGATCTCCCGCTCCTTCTGGGACAGGATGCGGCTCTTGCGCTGCGGGCCGGCGATCACCCGCTCGATCGCCTCCTCCATCTCGGACATGGTGATCTTCTTCTTGTTCCGCCGGGCCGCCAGCAGGGCCCCCTCGTTCACCATGTTCGCCAGGTCGGCGCCGGAGAAGCCGGGGGTGCGCTTGGCCAGGATTTCCAGGTTCACATCTTCGGCCAGCGGCTTCCCGCGGGCGTGCACGTCCAGGATGGCCCGCCGCCCCTTGGTGTCGGGGTTGTCCACCACGATGCGCCGGTCGAACCGACCCGGCCGCAGCAGCGCCGGGTCGAGGATGTCCGGCCGGTTCGTGGCGGCGATGAGGATGATCCCCGCATTGGGGTCGAACCCGTCCATCTCCACCAGCAGCTGGTTCAGCGTCTGCTCGCGCTCGTCGTGCCCGCCGCCGAGCCCCGCCCCGCGCTGCCGGCCCACCGCGTCGATCTCATCGATGAACACCAGACAGGGCGCGGATTTCTTAGCCTGATCAAACAGGTCGCGGACGCGGGACGCGCCCACGCCGACGAACATCTCCACGAACTCCGAGCCGGAGATGGAGAAGAAGGGCACCCCCGCTTCGCCGGCGATGGCCTTGGCCAGCAGCGTCTTACCGCTGCCCGGCGGTCCGACCAGCAGGACCCCGCGGGGAATCTTGGCGCCCAGCGCCTGAAACTTCTTGGGATGTTTGAGGAACTCGATGATCTCTTCCAGTTCTTCCTTCGCCTCATCCACGCCGGCCACGTCGTCGAAGGTGACCTTGGGCTTGCTCTCCGTGTGCAGCCGGGCGCGGCTCTTGCCGAAGGACATGGCCTGGTTGCTGCCGGATTGCGCCTGCCGCAGCATGAGCATCCAGACGCCGACAATGAGCAGGATCGGCAGCATCGAGGTCAGCAGGTTCGGCCACAACGTGGAGCGGGAGCGCGGCTCGTACTTGATCGCCACGCCCTTGCTGGTGAGGAGGCCGATCGTCTCCTCGGTCACCGGCCCGTAGGTGATGAACTCCTCGTTGTTCTTCAGGTGCCCGGTGATGCGCTCGTCGCTGACGGTGACGTCCTGGATCTCGCCCTGCTGGACGTTCTTCAGGAAAACGCTGTAGGTCAGTTCCTGGCGCGGCGTGCGCTGGCGGTAGAGCGGCAGGAAGAAGTAGACCACCACCGCGATGATGATGGCCCAGACGATCATGTTGCGCAGGTAACGGTTCAGCACGCCATGCCTCCCGTTTGACTATACACGCTCTGCGGGCGGGGCGAAACCGCCCGCCGCGCCGCCCGAGACCCGGGGCAGCGCCCGCAGGCGCAGCACCCGGTGCGTCTGGTCGGTGACGCGCGCGTCCTCCGCGACACGCCACCCCACCAGCCAGAGGATCGTCCCGTCGGCGCCCTGCACCACCGGGATCCGCGAACGCAGCAGGTGGGGCGCCTTCGCGTCCGTCAGGAAGTCCCCCACCTTCTTCATGCCCCGCATCCCCAGTGGCCGAAACCGGTCGCCCGGCCGCCAGGCGCGCAGGACGATCGGCGGCCGCACGCGATCGGCATCCAGGTACGCCGCGCCGTCGGCGAAGTCCGCCGCCTCCGGCGGCACGACCGCGCTTTCGACGATCAGGCCGAAGGGCGCGGCGTCGACTCGCCCCTCGACGGGGATGACGAACTCCCCTGCGGGCCGGGAACGGCGGAGAGCCCCGAGGACCAGATCGGTCCCGCGGACTTCCAGCACCACTCCGGGGAGGCTCCGTCGTTGCCCGTCGGACCCGTCCAGCGCCAGACGCAGCACCTCTTCGATATGGACGAAGCGCAGGCGCCGGATGTTCCCGCCGGCCAGCCCGATCGCGCGGCGGATCAGCCGCCAGCGCAGTGCCAGCGGCTGTTCCCGCAGCCGCGTGCGGTGGAGCCGCACGCCGTCCCGCTGCGCCGCGATCACGCCGGGTGCGGCCGCCGCGGCCGCCGCGTCGAGTGCGGCATCCTCGGCGGCGAGCAGATCCGCGCCCCGCTTCAGCCGATTCTGTACCTCTGGGATATACCCTGCAAGGATGGGAATCAAGTCATGCCGCACGCGGTTGCGCAGGTAGCGCCGGTCCAGGTTCGTCGGGTCTTCCCGCCAGGCGAGCCCCCGCGCCGCCAGCAGCGCCCGCAGGTCGCGGCGCCAGCAGTCGAGCAGCGGGCGGACCAGGGTTGCGGTACCCAGCGCCCGCCGCGGCCACATCCCACCCGGCCGCCCGCCGCGCAGCAGGCGCAGCAGCATCGTCTCCGCCTGGTCGTCCGCGGTGTGCGCCACCGCCACGGTGACGCATCCCCGCGCCGCGGCAACGCGCTCGAGGAAGGCATAGCGCACTTCGCGGGCCGCCGCTTCCAGCGAGAGGTGATGCTGCCGGGCGTGGCGCCGCACGTCGGCGGCTTCGCCGACGAACGGCAGATCCCAGGCCGCCGCCAGATCTTCCGTGAAGCGGGCGTCCGCCGCCGCGTCCGCGCGCAGGCCGTGGTTCCGGTGCGCCACGCACCGCCGCAGCCGCCAGGGCCCGGCCATCTCGCGCAGCAGCGCGAGCAGCGCCCAGGAGTCGGCGCCGCCGGAGCCGCCCACCACGCCGCCTTCCCCCGG
>CAYHPT010000042.1:0-7533 GCA_964358435.1 uncultured bacterium
TGTCTTCGTTGACGTAGCCGAACTCTTCGCTCTGGCGCAGGCGCTCCGACGAGCGTTTGCGCAATTCCTCGAGCACGGGCGCGATGCGATTGACCTTTGTGAATGGGACAGGCGTGGTCTGGTCGGCGGACAGGGCGTTCGGCAGGCTGGCCTCGCCCATGTCCATGTAATCAAGCACGGACGGGAGAATGAGGTCCGGCGTGACGCCATACCGCTCCTGCGCGCCGCCGTAACCCACCCTGAATCCGGTGATCACCTCGCCGAAGCCGAGCAGTGCGCCGTGGGCCGCGGTGAGCTCGCGGAGCGCACCGAGAAATCCTGGCTGAGGCAGGACGAGTCCCATGTTGGCGGCCACCGGCTCGACGATGACCGCCGCGATCTGGTCGGGCAACCGGCGGAAGAGATCGGCCACCGCGTCCGCGTCGTTGTACGGGGCGATCAGCGTGTCCCGCGTCGCGGCGGCGGGGACGCCGGCCGAGCCCGGCAGTCCCAGCGTGGCCACGCCCGAGCCGGACTGGACCAGCAGCATGTCGGCGTGGCCGTGGTAGCACCCGGCGAACTTGACGATCTTCTCCCGGCCGGTAAAGGCGCGGGCCAGCCGCAGGGCGCTCATCGTCGCCTCGGTCCCGGAACTGGTGAAGCGCAGGCGTTTGAGCGAGGGCATCGCCGCCTGGATCAGTTCGGCCAGAACCACCTCGCCCGGCGTCGGCGCGCCGTAGCTGGTGCCGCGGCCGGCGGCGGACCGCACCGCCTCGACGACCGCGTCATCGGCGTGCCCGAGGATGACCGCACCCCAGGAGGCGACGTAATCCAGCAGGCGGCTCCCTTCGGCATCCCAGAGATACGCGCCCTCGCCCCGGGCGATGAACCGGGGCGTCCCGCCCACGGCGCCGAACGCCCGCACCGGGCTGTTCACCCCGCCGGGAAAGAGGCGCTGCGCGCGGGCGAACCACTCCGCGTTCGTCAGGGTCTTCACGGCTGATAAGGACAGAGTGGGTCGCTGGCCATGTAGTCGCCGGTCCAGGCGTAGGCCCGCGCCCGCGAGCCGCCGCAGATCGAGGCGAAGGAGCAAAGGCCGCACTTCCCCGTCAGTTGCGTCACGTCACGCAGTCGGGTAAAGATCGGACTCGACCGGTACAGCTCCACGATGCGGCCGGATCGCACGTTCCCGGCGACGACCGGCAGGAAGCCCGCAGGGTACACGTCGCCGGTGTGGGAGACGAACATAATGCCGTTGCCGTCGCGGACGCCGAACCCCCGGCCGACCGGTGTGGCCGCGATGGCCGCATCGTCCACCCCCGCCGCCCGCATCCGTGTGTGGGCGACGCGGCGATAGTGTGGTGCCTCGGTGGTCTTGATGGGGAAGGGCGCCTCCCGGCCCAGGGAGAGCAGCCAGCTGAAGAGACGCTCCGACTCCGCGGGAGTGATCTCCTGGAGCACCCGCCCCCGCCCCACGGAGATGAGGAGGAAGAGGCTCCAGCGCATGATGCTCAGGTCGCGCATGAGCGCGTAGATGTCGGGCAGGTCGGCCAGCGTCTCCGCGGTGACCAGGGTGTTGATCTGCAGCGGGATGCCGGCCTCGCGGATCCCGTGGGCCGCGGCGAGCGTCGTTCCGAAGCAACCCGGCACGCCGCGGAAGGCATCGTGCCGCGCCGCGGTGGAGCCGTCCAGGCTGAGCGACATGCTCTGGATGCCGGCCGCGGCCAGCGCGCGGATCGCCTCCGCCGACAGCAGGGTCGTCCCGCTGGGGGCGAGGGACACGCTGAAGCCCAGCGTGGTCGCCGCCGCGATCAGCTCCATCAGGTCGGGACGCTTCAGGGGGTCGCCGCCGGTGAAGACGACGTGCGGCAGAGGTGGGCCGAACTCCAGCGCCTGGCGCAGCATCGTCCACCCTTCGGCGGTGGAGAGCTCATCGGGGTGCCGCAGTGCGATCGCCTCGGCGCGGCAGTGCCGGCAGGCCAGGTCGCACGCGCGGGTCAGCTCCCAGTAGACCAACATCGGCGCGCGGGCGAAGACGTAGGGCGGCCCGCCGTCCGGCCGTGCGGTCGGCGCGTGCTCCGCGTGGATCCTCATCGCTCCTCCCCTATCCCAGCAGCCGCACCGCGTCTTCCAAAGGCCGGTGGATCCCGGTCAGGATCGGCGTGTCCCGCACGGTGGCGCGGCGGCTCTCCGTTTCGCGGAGGGCCATGACCAGGTCCTGGAAGGCCGGCAGGTCGTCGGTCTCGTAGGCGACGATGAATTCCTGGTCGTCGAGTCCGAAGGAGTAAGCCAGGCACTGCCGCACCATCGGGTACTCCCGGCCCACCCGGATGTGCTCGGCCATCACCCGCTGCCGTTCCTCATGCGGCGTCAGGTACCATTCCGTGGACTTGACGAACGGATAAACGATCAGGTAGCGCGACCGCTCGCCGGCGAGCATGGCCTGCTCCTGATCGGTGGGGCGCTTCGTATAAGTGGAAGGCCGCACCAGACCTACCATGGCGTGCGCGGGCGCGCACCAACGCCCCAGCCCCGAGCGCAGCAGGAGGCTGGCCTCCTCCTCCAGATCCTCCAGCGCGGCAGCCATTCGCCAGAAGAGGAGGTCGGCCTCGGCGCGTAGCCCGACCATGGAGTAGGTATAGGTGGTCACCCGGCGCGCCGCTCGCTCGACGGCGACGCGGAGCGCCGTCACGTCCTCGGCGCGGTCGGCCTCGGGCAGCCGGCGCCAGGCCGGGTCGAGGCGCAGCGCCAGAACGTGGACGAAGGGTCGCTCGGTCATGCCAGCCACCGCGCGGCGTCCTTGGCGAAGTAGGTGATGATGATGTCCGCCCCGGCGCGGGCGATCGCCGTCAGCATCTCCAATGCCACGGCGCGCACGTCCAGCCACCCCCGCTCGCCGGCGGCCATAACCATCGCGTACTCTCCGCTGACGTTGTAGGCGGCCAGCGGCACCGGCACCATCTCGCGGGCGGCCCGGATCACGTCCAGGTATGCCAGCGCCGGCTTGACCATGACCAGGTCCGCGCCCTCCTCCAGGTCGAGGGTAATCTCCCGCAAGGCCTCACGGACGTTCGGCGGGTCCATCTGGTAGGCGCGGCGGTCGCCGAACTGCGGCGCCGAGCCGGCGGCCTCCCGGAACGGTCCGTAGAAGGCGGAGGCGTACTTGGCCGAGTAGCCCATCACAGCAACATCGGTCTGCCCCGCCTCATCCAGCGCCCGCCGGATCGCGCCGACCTGGCCGTCCATCATGGCGCTCGGGGCGACGACGTCCGCCCCGGCGACCGCCAGCGCGGTCGCTGTGCGCGCCAGCAGGTCGAGGGTCTCGTCGTTCTGCACCGTCCCCCCGCGGACGACCCCGCAATGGCCGTGGCTGGTGTACTCGCACAGACAGACGTCGGCGGCGATGACCAGTTCCGGGTCGGCGTCCCGCAGCGCGCGGATGGCCTGCGGGACGATCCCGGCCTCGTCGTACGCGCCGCTGCCGAGGGTGTCTTTGTCATCCGGGATGCCGAAGAGCAGAACCGCGCGGATACCCAGGCTCCGCAGCTCGGCGGCCTCCCCGGCCAGTTGATCCACCGAGAAGCGGAACTGCCCCGGCAGCGCGCCGATGGGTTCGCGGATGCCCCGTCCGGTCTGCACGAACAGCGGGTAGATGAACCGCTCCGGCGAGAGACGGGTTTCGCGCACCAGGGCCCGCAGGGCGGCGGTACGCCGCAGCCGGCGCGGGCGCCTGCTGAGGTCACGACGGGTGGTGAGCTGCTGCACCTGTTTCCCTCCTCCGCAACGCCGTGATCAAGCCGTCGGTGGTGTACTCCTCCGCGATCACGTCCGGCACCAGGCCCATCTCCCGCACGGCGCGCGCCGTCACCGGTCCGATGCAGGCGACGAGGACGCCCGCGAGACGCGCTACGGGATCGTCCACCAACCGGCAAAATCCCCGTACCGTCGACCCGCTGGTGAAAAGCACCGCATCGATCCCTTCCTCCAGCACTCGGCGCAGCGGCTCACGGGATTCTTCCGGCCCTTCTACCGTTCGGTAGGCCGTCACTTCGTCGACCTGCGCCCCACGTTGGCGGAGCAGCCGGGGCAGGTCGGGGGACGCGGCGTCGGCGCGCGGCAAGAGGACGCGCCGACCACCGATCTCGCCGAGGCCGTCGGCGATGGCTGTGGTCAGATAGCGGTCCGGGACGAACGCAACCTCCACGCCTTCGGCTCTCAGCGCCGCCGCGGTAGCCGGACCCACCGCGGCCCAGCGGGGACGCGCCGGCGATGGCAGGCGGCGGCGGTGCTCGAAGACCGCGCGAACGCCGGCGGCACTGGTCACCACAATCCAGTCGTAGGCTTCGAGTCGCCGCAATGCCGCGTCGAACGGGCCACCGGGCTCCACCGCCCGGATGGCCACCGTCGGGATCGCCCGCGCATCCCATCCGAGGGCCCGCAGGCGGTCGCACAACTCCCGGCCCTCAGGACGGGTGACGAGAATCCGCATGCCGCTCAGGCCCGGCTCTCCGCGTATAGCGCGGCGGCACCTCGGGCGAGGAGTCGCTCCGCCAGGGCTGCGCCGAGCGCGCTTGCCTCGTCCGCGGGGCCCTCCATCCGGTCGCGCACCACCTGCCTACCATCAGGAGAAATGACCGCCCCGTCCAGCACGATCCGCGTCCCGTCGCTCCGGGCGAACGCGGCGATCGGCGCCCGGCACCCCCCGCCCACCGTGCGGAGGAACGCCCGCTCGGCGCTCATCTCCTGTCGCGTGGGGGGATCGTCGAGCGCGGTCACAAGCGGGAGCATGAGGTCGCCGATCTTCGCCTGGACCGCGATGGCTCCCTGGCCCACCGCTGGCAGCATCACTTCGGGGGACAGCAGTTCGGCTATCCGCTCGCCCAGGCTCAACCGCTGCAACCCCACGGCGGCCACCACGATCGCGTCGTAGTGACCGGCCTCCAGTTTGCGCAGCCGCGTGTCGACGTTGCCGCGGATGGCCGTGACGTCCAGGTCGGCGCGGGCCGCCAGGAGAAAGGCGCGGCGCCGTGGACTGTCAGTGCCGATCCTGGCTCCGGGCGATAAGTCCCGCAGCCCCTGCCCGCTTCGGCTGACGAGCGCGTCTCGCGGATCGCCGCGGGTTAGGAATGCGGCGACGGACACTCCGGCCGTCTCCGCCGTGGGCAGGTCCTTGGCACTGTGTACTGCCAGATCGATGCGCCCGTCCAGCAGCGCCTGCTCCAGCTCCTTGACGAAGACCCCCAGGCCGAGCAGCGTGCTGGAGTCGCGCTGGTTCTCGTCGCCGGCGGAGCGGATGCGGACGACCTCCACTTCGATCCCCCGGGCGCGCAGGACCCGCGCCACCAGGTTGGTCTGCGCGAGCGCCAGAGCACTGCCGCGCGTGCCGACGCGGACGGGCTTACCCACTACCGTCCCCGTCCAGATCGAAGAGATCGCGCGCGACGTCCAGGTAGAGGGGGCCGTGCGAAGCCGCGCGATCCCGCATGCGCACCAGCGGGTGGTGCAGGAATTTGTTGAGGACGCGGCGGCCGAACTCCCGCATGCGCTCCGGATCCGCCGCCGCCGTTCTGGCCACCTCTTCCTCGAGAATGGATTCCGCGCGCCGCCGGAGCGCCTGGATCGTCGGCACCGCCTGCCGGCCGGCGAGCCAGGCGAGAAAGACCTCCGTCTCCTGATCGACGATAGCCTCCGCCTGCGCCACGACCGCCGGCGGGACGGCCTCGGCGGCGCGGCTGTGCAGGTCGTCGAGGTCGTACAGCCTGACGCCGGGGAGATCCCGCACCTCGGGGGCGACGTCCCGGGGCACCGCGATGTCGATGAGCACGAGCGGTCGGCCGTTCCGCGCGGCCATGCTCCGCTGCAGACGGGACCGGTCCAGCAGCGGCGCCGGCGACCCCGTGCACGAGATGATGATGTCGGCATCGCCCAGCAATTGATCGAGGGTGTCAAACGGCGCCGCCCGCCCCCCGATCTCGCGGGCCAGCGCTTCCGCGGTCTCCGCCGTGCGGTTGGTCACGACGACGGATCCCGCGCCGGCGTCCCGCAGCGAGCGCGCGGTGAGCCCACCCACCTTCCCGGAACCGACCACGAGGAGGATGGGCGCAGGCAGGTCCGGGAGGATCTCACGAGCCATGCGGGTAGCCATCTTCGGAATCGAGGGGCGATCCCGTCCCAGCGGGGTCTGCATCCGCACGCGCCGTCCGGTGACCAGCGCCTGCCGGCCCAGCCGGTCGAGGACCGCACCCAACCGGCCCAGCCGGCGCGCCGTGGCCAGGGCGTCTCTGACCTGCCCCAGGATCTGCGGCTCGCCCAGCACCATCGAGTCGAGTCCGGCGGCCACCGCTAGCAGGTGGCGCACGGCGTTCCGGCTGTGCAGGACGAAGAGTGGTGTCTCGGGTGGCGCGTCCGCTCCGCCCAGCAGCGCTTGCCGCAGCCGCTCGGTAGGGGCGGTCCCGTAGAGTTCTGTGCGGTTGCAGGTGACCAGCAGGAGGGCCTCGCCGCTTAGGCCGACCAGCAGCCGCTCCGCCGCTTCCGCCGGGAAGGCGAAGCGCTCGCGCACGGGCAGCGGGGCGGTCTTGTGGCTGACGCCGACGGCCGTGATCACGTCGCCGCCCCTTCGGGCGCCTCGTAGGCCCGCACGATGGCCAGCAGGACCTGGTCCAGCAGCCGGCCGACCTCGCGCACCACCTGCACCTCATCCCCGGGAACGGCCTGCACGACCCTGGCCATCACCAGGTCGCGGAAGAAACAGAAGGCCTCGGTGGCCTGGGAAAGGGTAAGGCCGGCACGGCGGAGCTCGGCGCTGTACTCGCGCCCCAGCTCGCGGATCCGTGCCGCGACGTCTTTGCGGTCGGCCGTTCCGCCGACCGACTGCACCAGCAGGTCGATCACCTGCCGACCGTGCTCGCGGGCCTTCACCCGAAAGGTTTCGTCGAGGCCGGAAAACCAGGAGGCGGCACGCAGCCGCCGGGCCGGGAGGCCGGACACGAGGTGGAGGGTCTGGCGCCGCAATTCTGCGGCCACATCGCCCCGCTCGGGCGCGACGGGGGCCATCAGCGCCCGGATGTCATCTTCAAGAAAGCGGCGGTGCCCACCGGGCGTGCGAAAGGTCTGCACCTTGCCCAGGTCCGCCCAATGACGCAGCGTCGTCTCGTCCACGCCCAGGAGGGCGGCGGCCTGCCTTAGGGGAAGCCAGCGTTTCGTCCGCGCCAATGGAATCTGCTCGGTACCGAGAAATTCTATGAATTTCTATACAATCCTTCACAAGTCTCTCCGTTGGGTGCGGAGTTGTCTATCGGGGAAAAGCCTGATCTTCGATCGGCCGGAGGCCGGAGATGCGGCCTAGAACAGGCGGAGAAGCCTGATGGTCACCCCTCCCAGGAACACGGCCAGGGCGACGGTGCCCAGGGAGATCAGGATGGCGCGGCGGGAACCGGGCCGCCGGGTCAAGGTGTTCTCCACTTTGTTGAGCAAGCCGGCGCTCAGCATTCAGGCTTCGTTGGCGGGCGTGTTGATTTTCAAGGCGTTGTTGCCGGAATCGCATCTTCTGCCGCT